>DGSM01000063.1 GCA_002393975.1 Clostridiales bacterium UBA4362 | reverse complement strand
CATATTTTGTAGAATCATATTTTGCTACAACATAATAATTTCCTTTAGGAATATTATTAAGTTCATATTTTCCATCCTTATCTGATGTAGCTTTAATTTCTACCCCATTTGAATCTTTAGCTATAGTATTATTGTTTCTATTGTATAGAACTAGGTCAACTCCCTCTATCAATTCTTCATCACTATCACGTGATCCGTTAGCATTTTTGTCATTCCAAACTATTCCTAGTATTGAATCAGTGCTTAGTGTAGTTTCACTAGTAGATTTTGCCGTTTCAGAAGGAACTGTTGCAACTACTTCATGAGACTGTGTCATAACATCTACAGTAGCTCCATTGATTTTTATTGTTGGTTTACTAGTTATGCTTATATTTGAATCTGTATATTTAGGTTTTGTATTTATTGTTAATACTAAGCTCTCATCATTTTGTAATTCACATTTATATTTTACAGAATTGTCTACTGCCTTTAATATTTGTCGTTCACTGCCCTTTTGAACAAGAATTTCTTTAATATAAACTTGACTTGACATAGGGTAATCTATTTCAATATTAGATTTATCTCCACTAGTATTTTGCATTGAAAGAGTGTATTCAAGAGAATCACTATCCAACAATTTCCCATTAGATTTATCGCTGCTTAGCGATATATTATATTCACTAGATCCTTGAACATCTATAGGTAAATTATTAGAATTTAAATTTTCCTTATTTCCATCATGCTCATATTCCATATTAAATGAAATATACCTAACTCCTATTTCAGCATTTCCATTTACTCTTACTTTGAAATCTAATTTCTTTTGTTTGTATTTTTCTATAGAATCTAAATTATATGATAAAGTTCTCTTTTTATCATTGTATTCAAAACCATCTCCACTAGCAAAAGTAATTCCTTCAGGCAATATGCTTGTTAATTTTACATTATTAAGATCGTATGCATAATCATTCTTTATAGAGATATTACAATCAATTTCTGTTTCTGGTAAACAAGTATTGCTTTCTGCTTTTTTGGTTGTCTCTAGTGCTATTTTATGATTTTGAGTTATTAGTTTAAAAGTATTTTCACTTGGTTTCTCTAAACCGCTAGCATATACATCTAGTTTTAAAGTATTTTCATTAGATAAAGAAAGTGCTTCTGCATAAATCTTATATGTTTTTGTTTCACCAGGATTTAAAGATCCAACATTTATTTCAAAATATTCTTTATCATTATTTTTATCACCATTAACATCTTCTACTTTTAAAGTTCCTTGTTCAATAGCTTGATAAACATTAGGTTTTATAACTCCTAATGAATAATATTGTTCAGTAGCTTTTGAATTTCTTGTCTCCAAATATTTTGCAGATACTAGTTTACTTGTAAATGATGCTTCTGTTCCTTCTCCATTCTCTTTAGCTTTTTCAAAGCCTAATCTAGCTACTATATTTTCAGCAACGCCTTGTGAATTATTTATTATAGAGGTTTCGTATACTATGTAGTCTCCTCTACTAACAACTGCATCTCTAAATATTTCTTCACCTGTATCATAATTTTTTGCACTAATTGCAGTTTCTATAAATGGCTTCGTTGCAGTTATTACTTCACAGAAGTTCACCGTCTTGTTCCCTTGTACAACTTGGAAGCCTTCCATAGATTGATTGTCATAATAAACAGTATATAATTCTTTTCCATTTTGATCATATCCAACGTTTGCTGGAATTCTACTCTCATATGAGAATACAATATTTCTTCCATTTGGGATAGAAACTAATGGAACTATTAAATATGACTTACTATTAGTTGTATATTGTTCATGCCATCCATTATCTGGGTTGTTTAAATCATTGGTTGCTCCACCATTTTCACTATAGAATACTTTATATGAATCAATTCCAGAAACAATTATTGGTCTACTCAAAGTACTATCAAAAGTACCATTTAAACTTTCTCCACTGTTATTAGGTTTCGTAGTATCTTTTGCAAAGAATCTACCTAAAATACTAGTATTATATGCTTCTGTTCCTAAATTATTTACTATATGTCCTGTAACATGTGCAATTTTACTATTAAAATCATATTCTGCTATTTTTAAAGTTTGACTTGAACTCTCTTTTGCTATTGCAGATTCACCAGAAGAAATCTTTAACTCATTAGTCATTATGAATTGTTCTGGCGCTATAATATTTATTAATGCATTTGCTTCAGCAACTTCTCCTGTTGCTCCATTTTTTACATTTAAGGTGACATTACTTTGCTTTGAATATGCATATTCATCTAAAGAAATATCCGCTAATATTTTTATTACACTACCATTTGATACTGCTTGAGTGCTGTATTTTGTTTGTGTACCAGAAAGAGTAACTGTAATAACATTTTTATCAGCACTATATGATGTAGGCGTTAATTCATCATCAAAAACTAGTTTAGCATCTTTAACATTTATACTTGTAACATCTTCTGGTAAAGTAATTTGAATAACTGGGTCTTGATATAAAGCATCACTAACTTCATTTGTCTTTAATGTTGCTGTAATTAATACATCATTATTTGTTTCTGTTGTAGTCAAGTTTGCTTTAGAAATCTCTATAAGAGCATTTGATTTAGGTTCTGTTAGTTTTATATTTAAATTAATTTCATTTGAAGATATTTCTACACCTTGATAATATCCTTTTATTAACAATTTATCTATTAGACCGTCTAACACTCTAATATTGCTTCTAGTAGCATTTAATATATTTCCTGGTATAGCTTTATTAAGAATTAATGATATATTTCCTTCTGCAACTGGCTTGCTAGTTTCAAATTTCAAATTTGATACATCATTTATATCAATACTTAAATTATCTCTATTTAAAGATCCTACCATTGAGCCATATTCATTATAAACATTTACATATCCATCATTTCCTAATATTTGATAGAACTCATCAGCATTAATAGTAACTTTCTTTGTTACAATTAATGGTCCTACATTGCTTTGAACCAATTCTACTTTATCAATCAATTCATTATAGCCCATATTGATAGTGGCTATTTCATAGAAATTTGTATCAAATTTATTTTCATTTCTAACAAGGTTTGTATACATTAAACCTTTGCTTAGCTCTATAGGTCCTGATAAAGTTAAATCTACTATATTTCCTTGTTCTCCTGTTACTTCATAATGAGTATTAGTTAAAGAACCTTGGATTTCTTGATTAATTGGAAGTTTTAGGTTTGTATAAATGTCTGAACTTATTGAAAAAGTTGGTTCAAGTCCATCTATAGTATAAATATAAGTTAGTATAATAGTGTCATCACTTGCCCATTTAAGTGCATTATTATCATTTCTATCATTATCTTTTGTGATCTTTAAAGATGTATCATTTATTTCATATGAAATTCTATTACCTGTTACTATTGCATTTGTTGGAAAATTTCCATTAATGCTAGGAACATTAATGTTTATTTCTTTAGAAATATAAGGTAATTTATTTTCTTTTATTTGATCGTTAATTTTCATACTTAGTAAAACTTTATTACCATCGTATCTTATACATCTTAAAACTTTTTGATTTATTTCTCCTTCAACATTTGCAGTCCATTTTACATGTTCTGTTAATGTTTTGTTTACTTCTTTTTCCTTTCCTTTAGCATTAATATATGTTCCTGTAAACTCTATCTCAGATTCAGAATCAAATACTGATTCTTGAACATAATTGTCTCTTGGTAGTCCTATAGGTAAAGTAATTACTACTATTCTTCCAGAAACAATTTCGTTTAAATCAAATCCTTCTCCAGTAATATCTTTGATTATTTTATCAGCACTCATATCAGCATATTCACTATAAACTGCTTCTCCATTTTCATTACGTGTTATACCTGTCATTTTTTCTTGTGCTTTATTTGCTGTTTCTTTCTCTAGTTCACTTACAAGAACTGGTGCATCAGAACTTGTTTCAAAGTCAAAACTTTTAGCCTTTTCAACAGCCGCCTCTAGTTCTTCCTCATTTATTGTTTCTTCTCCTGCAGATGTAACTTCATCTTTTATTGAATTAGTATCAGTTTGAGTAGATTCTAAAAGTTTAGAAGTATAAGACATTGCATAGCTACGTTCTTGTTCTGTAACAGTTTCATCAGTTGATGTTGAAGTTGATGCTAAAACGTTTGAAGTATTGGTTTCTTCAACCTCATTTGTTTCATTACTATTATTATCAGAGCTCTCATTTAAAAGATTTTGAACTTTAGTTGTAACTTCTGAACTTTCTTCATCTTGAGTTTTTATTATTTGTATGTGAGAAAAATCATTTATTATATAATTATTATTTTTAAACTTTATTGATGCATTTTTAAGATATCCTGTTTCTTTTACTCTTATTTTGATCTGTAAAATGCCCCCAGTATATATATCAAATGTTTCCTCATAGTTTCCATTAGAAATCGTGCCATCTTCTGCAATAGTGCACAATCTAGCATCAAATTCTACATTTTTTTGTTTAGTTGAAGAATCTTGTTTTGATATATCCGTAGCCGCAAATATTACTGGGCTCGATACATTTAATACTAATAATAGTATTGTTAAAACAGAAATCTTTTTGAATAATTTATTCATGATTTTCTCCTTTGAATAAAACTTATTTTTTGCTATTCATCATCAGGTGATCCTTTTTTTATTCCATCACCTTTCCATTTATATATCTTGTTGCTTGTACGTGCTGCTCTTATTCTAGTAAATAAAACTATAACTAGAATGAAACCAAAGAATATTAATACATATATTAACGCTTTTTTTACTATCTCTTTACCAGTTTGTATTCCTAAGAATATATCTGCAGATGAGATGTCATCTTCTCCATCTTTTTTATTTCCTGGTATAGAATCTGAATCTGAAATTGCCTTAGAGTTATAACTCTTAGCAATTTCTGCTGTATTATGTATTAATCCTACACTATCTCCAGTCATCTTTTTAGTTAAAACTATTTTGACTTCTCGTGTTTCTCCCGGATTAACTATTTCATTTTGGAATTTATTTGTATAAACATTATTTTCTCCAGTGATAAACCAATCAGGATTTATTTCACTATCAAAAGTCATTTCATCAGGAATATAATCAACAATTGAATTAACATATCCTGATACATTTCCTTCATTAATTACTTTTATTGTATATTCTACTAATATAGTATCGCTATTTACTCTTGCACCAAAAAACTCTCTCTTTAAAAGTTTTGATCCATCATATGTTTTTGTCTCGGTTTTTTCATCTGGGTTCGTTACTGTAACTTTAGTAATTCTCGTATCTAAGGTTAAATCAAATCTCTCAGATGAATCTAATCCTAAATCAATGTTCTCATAATTAGAATTGTTAATATTAAGTATATCTGTGGTTGCTACTCTTTCATTGTTCATCATAGCTTCTATGAAATCTGAGTTCTTATCTTCCTCAACATCTGTTACTTGATATGTACTAACTCCAAATTCTGAAGTTTTATATTTTGCAACTAAATAGTATTGCCCATTAGGAATATTATTAAGCTCATAATGTCCATTGTAATCAGATGTTGTTTTTAATTCTATTCCACTCTCTCTTTTCGCTATAGTATTATCTGATCTGTTATAAAGAATTATATCTATACCTTCAATTGCCTTTTCATCATCAGCTCTTTTTCCATTGCGATTTATATCATCCCATACAATTCCAGAAATAGTATTAGATGTTGATTTATTATTATCTTGTGATGGACTAGTAACATATGATGCCGTTGCTAGCTTTAATAGTTTTCCAACATCTATTTGTTTTTTACTACCAGTTTTGGTTGCTGTTGTCGTTGTCTTTAATTCACAATTGCTTGCTTGTTTATTGTTTTTACTATTCTCTTCTTCATTTACGATTTCTTTATCATAATATAAAGCAAAAGTTTCTATCGAATTTTCATCAGCTTGTAAATTTTCAGGAATATTTTCTGTATATTCAAATGTTATTTGTTTTCCCGTTTCAATTTGTTCATTTAAAACTATTAGATAAGATTTAGTGTTTTCATTATGCTCTTCTGTCCAACCATTATTGCTATCATTTAAATCTAAAGTAGCATCTCCCTTTTCACTATAATAAACTTTATAGTCTTTGGTTCCTGATACTTTTACTCCACTAGCCATTTGCGCATCAAACGAAGCTTCTAGTTTATCTCCTCTTCCATTTGGTTCAGTAGATTCCTTACTCAATGTACGTCCTAATATAATAACTCCACTTGCTGTTTTTTCTAAATTATTAAGTGCACTTCCGCTAACAGTTACTGCAATCTTACCTTGTCCCGTTGGGATTTCTAGGCTTTGTGGATCATCTTCACCTGCAGTAATATTTCCTACTTTGTCAGCAAATATAGAATTTGTCAAAACAAAGTCTTGTGGCGCTACAATATTTATTTGTTCATTTTGTGTTTTGCTTTCACCTGTTGCTGAATTTTTATAATTAAATTTAACTTCTGATGTCTTTGAATTAGCAAATTCACTTACCAGAATATCAGCTACTACCTTTATAATTGTTCCTTTTGAAACCGCTTGAGTACTATATTTTGTTTGTATTCCTTGTAAATTAATCTTTATAGAATTCTTATCACTACTGCAATTTGTGATTTTTAACTCATTTTCAAATAGTAGTTTGGCCTCTTTTAAATCTATTTGTCTTACTTCTTCAGGTAATACTATTTCTAAATCAGGGTTCTCATAAAGTGCATCATCTATACTATCTGTCTCAAGAGTCATTGTGAATTCAACATTAGAATTTACTCTGGTTGTTGATAAATTATCAGCTGATACTTTTAAATCCGCTTTTGTTTCAGGCTCTAGTAAATTTATCTTTACATTTATCTCATTACTTGTTACTAAATTTCCATTAGAATAACCTTCTATTGTTAATGTATCGTTAAATCTAGTAAGAGCTGTAATATCATATTTGCTAATTTCAGTTAAATCAGCTGGAACAGCCTTATTAAGAGTAATAGTAAGATTTCCTTCTCCCTCTGGCTTGCTAGATTTAAAAGTTATATTAGTTCTATCAGTAATATCTAGACTTAAGTTTGAAGCATTTATTGTTCCCAATAATTCTTTTTTCTCATTATATACTTCGATAGATCCGTTTTTTCCTAGTATTTGATTAAATTCTTCTTTATCAACACTAGCCTTTTTATTTATAATATACGCATTTTTATTTTTTTGTGTTAATTCAAATCTATCTACTAACTCTGAATATGCAACATTGATTGTAGCAATTTCATAAAAATCTGTATCAAATTTTTCTTCTGTTCTTACTAAATTTGTATACATTATTCCTTTGCCAAGTTCTGCTGGAGCAGAAAATGTCAAATCTACTATATTTCCTTTGCTTCCATTTATTTCATAAGAAGTATCTTTAATGCTTCCTACTACTTTTTCTCCAGTAGCTAATCTAATTATACTTTCAACATCTGATGAAACATTTGTTGTTTCAGGAACAGAATCTAAATCATAAACATATGTAATTATTAAAGTATCATCTGTTGCCCACTTTAGTCTGCCTTCAGAATCTTTATGATTCATTATTCCTATTCTTAGAATATTATTTTCTTCTTTGCAAGATGAAATTTTGCCTGTTATTTTATAGCTTGATGGATCTTTTCCATTTATTTGAGGTTTTGTAACATCAATTTCTTTAGAAGTATAAGGTAATTTGTTATCTTTAGTCATGTCTTTTAGTTTCATAGATAAAATTACTTGTTTATCATTAACTTTCATATATCTAAATACTTCTTGTGTTGTTTCACTCTCACATTCTGTTGTCCATTTAACTTGTGTCAAAATACTTTTACTAATATTTTTTTCTTTTCCTACTTCGTTCATATAAGTTCCCTTTATTGAAACTTCAGAGTTTCTGTAGAATACATTTTCCTCAACATATTCATCTATAGGGAACATTATAGGTAAAGTAATAGTAACTACTCTGTTAGATACTATTTCATTTAATTCAATTCCATCAGAATCTATCTTTTTTATTACTTTATTAGTATCAACATCTATTTTTTCTAATGAAGTAATACCAGCTAAATCATTATTAACTTTGTTTTTAGCTTCTTTTTCCGCTTTTTCAACTAATACTGGAGCATCATCAGATTCATAATTATAATCAAAGCTCTTTTCTGCTTCTATCATAGTTGTTTCTAATGAACTATTTCCAACTGTATCTGCTCCTTCTGAAACAACTTCATCCTCTAAATGAATTTCTTTTTGTGGAATAGCTGTTTTCATGTCTTCTTTAGTTAATTTAATAGGATTGTAAGCAGATATTTTTGCCACTGAAACATGTGAAAAGTCATTTAATAAATAGTTATTATCTTTAAAACTTATCTTTGCATCTTTTAAATAACCCGTTTCTTTTACTTTTATAGTTAATTGAAGGATTCCTCCTTCCCATATATCATAGGTTTCAGTATAATATCCTTTTGAAACTGTCTCTTGCTCTGTTATTTTGCAAAGTCTGGCATCAAATTCAACATTTTTTTCTTGAGTTGAACTATCTTGCGTAGCTGTATTATTGTTTGCTAATGCCAAAGGGCTTACTAAATTCAATAATAATGCTACAATTACTAAAATTGATAATGTTTTAAGACAATTTCTCACTTTATTTTCCCCCATGTATCACATAATTATACTATTCTATTTTACAAAACTATATACATTATTTTCAACAAAATTACGAAAAATTAATATATTTTTAAACTGTTTTTTTGTCTATTTTTCAATGTTTTTTTGTGAAACTTTATTCATTATTTTTTGCTATTTTCTACTTACTAATTTAATACTTTTCCTATTTATTTTTATTTCTAATTATGCTATAATATTTTTGTGTTAAATTTTTAATGCACAGAAAGGAAGGCAATCTTTATGGAACTAAAAAAATGTATTCGTTGTGGTTGTTTTTTTAACACTAAAGAAGATGTTTGCCCAAATTGTAAAACTAAGGATGAAACTGACAAAATGAGTCTTAAAAATTACTTTTCTAACAATGAGATGCCAAGTAACTTGGAACAACTTTCACTATATTCAGGCGTCAAACCAAAAAACATTACAAGACTTATGGAAAATCAAGAATTTTCTAGTGAGATGAAAACATTCAAGGCTATGGATTCAACCAATTTATCTGTTGAGTTATAAATAAATATATGATAAATAAAAATAGATGGCGCTTACCATCTATTTTTTTGTTTTATCTTGCTTTATTTTTCTCTTATACCAATTACATGCTTTTTGTCCTTTAAAAACTATGTCTATCTCTTTATTTATACTGCAATTTCCTGTAGTCTTTTCGAAAAACTTACATATAAAACACTCAGGTATATCTGTCATCCTTCATTTCTTTCTTTACTATTTTTATAATTATTATGCCTTATATACAATCTTTGCATAACCAATATCTGCATCATATAAATTATTAATTGTCTTTAAAATATCTTTGCTTTTAACAACAATTAAATGTCCACCATTTTCTAATTCTTGAATTTGAGATACAAAATTTAATTTCTTTTTCTCATCATCAATAATCATAATTGATTCATATGCTTCTTTATCTGTTATTCCCTCTTTCTTTCCAAAAATTGCTCTATCAAAGTCTAAGAAATCTTTTGCATGAATTGATTTTGGATCTTCTGAAACAGTAAAATTCAAATTATATTTTTCACAAAAACTATCAGCTTTTTTTCTCATTGTTTCTATAATCTTTAAGTGTAATTTATCATCTCCATTAAGTGATACCAACGCTTCTTTAATACCACAATATGCAATTCTTAAAACGCCTTGTTTTAGAGATTTTCTTACTTTATCATCTTCTTTTATTCTCTCTGAATCAATCCAAACATTTTGTTGCAAAATAAAAGGGAAATTATTGATCTTTTTATTCTCTTGTATATTCATTCTTTCAAGTAATTGATCTTTTACTAAATCTAGCTTTTCATCTAATTCTTCAAAAAAGCCCTTTTCATCTCCTTGATGTTTTAATGCAATTCTAGATAAATTAATAGTTGTAGTAGATAAAACTCCTCTACCACCAGAAATAGCTTTATCAGTATCTAGCACATTATCAATTACTCTTGTACCATCTTGAAAATATGCTACTTCACTATTATAGTCCCCCTCTTTGTAAAATTGACTATTAAATGAAGCATCTAAAAAAGCAAATGAAATATTATCAATTTGTTTTGCTAGTTCTGCAGCTTTTGTTAATAAATCGTAGTTAGGATCTCCTGGTTTAAGATTTACGCCTTTCTTTACTTTAAAAACAATTTTAGGAGAAATAGCTTTCTTGTTTTCTCCTACTCCATTAAAGCAAGATTCTAACAATTGATATGTAATCATTCTTCCTTCGCTAGAAGTGTCTGTTCCCACATTTACAGTAGTTATTTTTTCATTACATATACTATTTAGGTTATGTACAAAAGCTTCCATTGCCTGGTTAACAACTTTTTCTGTGCTTTTCAAAGCTCTAGCATAAAGAATGTCCATCATTCTTTTTAAAGTATCTGCATCACGTGTAAATCTATAGAAGTCGCTTATGTCAAAAGAAATTGTATTTAATTTTTCAATTTCTCTTTCAATACCATTTATGGCTATAAATTTATCATAATCTGTATATTCTAAAACAGTATATAGATTACTCAAAAATTCCTTTTTAAAAGTCTTTAAAACACCTGGAGCCATGTAGTAATCAAATGCTGGAATACTCTCTTCTCCATGTTGATCTTTTTGTGCTGACTCAATAGCAATAACAGAAAGCATGGCATAAGAAAAGATATTTTGTGGTTCTCTCATAGAACTGTTCTCTGTAGAAAAACCATTTTCAAATAATCTTTCTAAATTTATTTGTGTATTCTGAGTAGTTCCCATTGGATAATACTCTATATCATTAATATGAATATCGCCATTTTCATGTTCTTCTGAAAATCTCTTTTTAATTAAATAAGATGTAGCAAATTCTTCGGAAATTGTGCCACCATAGTCTTTAAGTGTTTGACTTGCATTTTTATTATTCCAAAAAGCACTCATATCATCTTTAGTAGAAAGTCCTATTTTTTCAAGTGCTTTAAGAAATTTATGTTTTCTTTTTTCCTCAAAAAATATTTCACGAGATTGAGCTCTTTTTTCCCTGTAAGCAGAAAAAGATTCAAAAACATCATTATATCCACCTTCTTTGAGTTCAGCTTCAATAAGATCTTGAATTTCTTCAATCTTTATTTTATCTCTTTCCCAATTACATATTTTTTCAATTGTCTTATTATAAATCTTATTAGTATCATCTTCTGTATATTTTCCATCGATGCTATCAAATCCTTTTTTAATGGCTATTGCTATTTTAGTACCATCAAAATCAACTTTTTTGCCATCACGTTTAACAACAACGATAGAGGCTAGTTTTTCTTCGTTCATCTACTCTCCTCTTAAAAATATTAAAATTCAAAAATATTTTTAGATAATACTTCTCTTAATTTTTCTTCATCATCTGCATGTACGTATCCTAATATCTCACCTTCGGTTACTTCATCACCAACTTTTTTATTAAACACAAATCCAACCCTTGGATTAATTACTTGTTCCTTAGTCTCTCTTCCTGCGCCTAAGAAGCATGATAGTTCTCCAACTTGAAGAGCATCAAGTTTAGTAATTATTCCTGATTGTTTTGCTAATATAGGCTCGATATATTTTGCTTTTTCAAATTTATCTGGATTGTCTATATAAGATATATCTCCGCCTTGTGAAGCCACTAATTCTTTAAACTTATTGAAAGCTGCACCATTTCTTATGTTAGTCATTATCATTTCTTTGCCTTCTTCTAAAGAAGAACACTTTTGTGCTAGTAATAACATATAGCTACCAAGTTCTTTAATAATATGCTCAACATCTTCAGGCATAATTTCATTTTTCAACACTCTAATAGTTTCTATTATTTCTAATATATTTCCAACAGCATAACCTACTGGTTGATTCATGTCTGTAGTTACACATACTGTTTCTCTACCACTTAAAGCGCCTATTCTTGTCATTATTTCAGATAATTTTTGCGCTTCCTCTCTTGTTTTCATAAAAGCACCGCTTCCACAAGTAACATCAATAACAATTTTATTTGCACCAGAAGCAATTTTCTTGCTCATAATACTAGAAGCAATTAATGGTATACTTTCTGTACAAGCAATAGTATCTCTTAGAGCATATATTTTTTTATCTGCTGGAGCTAGATTCTCTGTTTGCCCTATTAAACTAATTCCATGAGCCTTTACGTTATTTATAAAAGATTGTACATCAAGATCTGTTCTGTATCCAGGAATCGTTTCAAGTTTGTCTCTAGTTCCTCCTGTAAAACCTAATCCTCTTCCAGACATTTTTGCAACTGGTAGTCCTAAAGATGCTATAATTGGCATAAGAATTAAAGTAATTTTGTCTCCTACTCCTCCTGTAGAATGCTTATCTATTACCATTCCAAGTTCTGATAAATCTAATACATCTCCAGAGTTGGCCATACTTAAAGTTAAATTAGTTATTTCTTCATCATCCATTCCTCTAATATATATAGCCATAACTAAAGCTGCTGCTTGATAATCTGTAATTGTTCCTTCTGTATATCCCTTTATAAAGAAATCTATTTCATCTTTATCTAATTTTAATCCATCTCTTTTTTTGCCTATTATTTTTAAAATATTCATTTGTACTCCCTATATAAAATGAGTTATAAAAGATTTTCTATGAATCATACAAGGTCCATATTTTTTTATTGCTTCAATATGTTCTCTAGTTCCATATCCTTTATGTTTAGCAAATCCGTATTCAGGAAAAGCTTCATCATATTCTCTCATTATCCTATCCCTTGTTACTTTTGCTAGAATTGAGGCACAAGCAATCGAATAGCAATTTGCATCTCCTTTTATAATTGATTGATATGGTACTCCCAAAGTATCTATTTCACGTAAAGCATCTACTATAACTATGTCTGGTTTTCTTTGAAGCTTTTCTACAACTTGTTTTAAACTCTCTGTCAATCCTTTTTTAGTAGCATTTAAAATATTAATATCATCTATTTCTTCCCATGAAACAATTCCTATTCCATATGCTAGTGATTCTTCTATAATTTTGTCATATAGAATTTCTCTTCTTTTTTCAGTAACCTTTTTGGAATCATTAACCCATTCAAGTTTGGAATCAGGTTTCATCACAACTGCTCCAACTACAACAGGTCCTGCCAAAGGGCCTCTACCTGCTTCATCAATTCCACAAATAAATTGATTTCCCTCATTAAAAAGATTTTTTTCAAATTGCTTTAATTTATCTAATCTTTCACTTTCTTTTTCTGTCATAATTATACCTTTATTCAGTAGTTTCTCCCGCCTTTGTTTCATCTTGAGATGATTCTTCCTCTTTAACCTCTTGAACAGTATTGATTTTCACATCATTCACCATCTCTGAAACCTTATATTTTCCTTCTATTCCCCCAGTATATATTACTTCTCCGGATTCATAATTTACTATATAATATGCGCCTTTTTCATTTACAAAGTCTATCTTTAATCCCTCTAAATCACTATCAGAAAGAACATAGAAAGATTCATACTCATCTTCTTTTATAATATTTAATGCTAGAAACGCTTTAACTATTTCATCACTATCTTTTAATTCCGAAATCTTTTTACCATATATTCTAGATTCCTCTTCTGCTATTTCAACCTTATTTCCTGTTGTATTTGATTGTTCTTGTGTTGAAACTATGTCAGCCTTTTCTTTTGACACATTGCATTTTCCTTGAATAACCAACATATTAGCCTTTATATCGGTTTCACCTTCGGCTTTCATGTGTTGATTAAATATATATGTACTAACAGCACAAATAATTAGTATTATTACTAGTAAAATTAATACTTGTGTTAATGTTATTCCGTCTTCTCTTTTCATCATTAAAAATATCTCTTTTCCCTTCTAGAAATTCTTTTCTTTCCGTTTCAGTCGTAGTATATCACCTAAGTTAAAATAAGTAAAGGAATATTTGCATACAAAAAAGCTTAGGAATTAATAGTCCTAAGCTTTAATTTTTATTAATATAGCCAATTTTGAGGGTTATAAGTTTTTCCGTTTATTCTAACCTCAAAGTGTAAGTGAGGTCCTGTAGCATAACCGGTACTTCCTACCCTACCTATTTGTTGACCAGCTGATACAGTTTGGCCACTGCTTACTAAAATTGAACTACAGTGAGCGTACCATGTTTGTACACCATTACCGTGGTCAATTTTTATTAGTTTACCATATCCACTATATCCACCAGAACTTGTTGAAGCACTAATTACTGTACCACTAGCTGCAGCATAAATAGCTGTACCAGTAGGAGCTGCTAGATCCAATCCACTATGTGGTGTTCCGTGAGCTCTATTAACAGTACCATAACGAGTACTCATAGTATAACTTGTTATAGGAAGAGCAGTAAAACTTACTCCATTTAAATTAGCAGATGCTGTTCCTGCTGATGAACTTGTACCAGAACTTGAAGTTGTTTTTGTACTTGAAGCTTTTCTAGCGCTTGCTTTTCTAGCTGCAACTGCTGCTGCGGCTTTCTTTTTTTCTGTTTCTACAATCTCATTTTGCTTTGTTTCAAAAGTATTTTCTAAGTTTGCTTTAGCAGTTTGAATTGTTTCATCAGATACTTCATCTTCAATATATAAGACAGTAATTTTAAGATTTGCATCTACCTTATCATACTTAGTCTTCAAATTATTTACGAAATTATTTGCTTCATCTTCTGATTTTGTATAAACAGTATCTTCACTGTTATCGCTTGAAACCTCGTAAATTCTATAAATCTTTGTAGATTTTGAAGAAACATTAGCTAATGTAGTACTATTGTCTACCATATTTCTTGAAGCAAATTCGAAGCTATAATTAACATTATCTAATGCTATAAAAGCTATTCCTTCTTCGTCTGTTTTTAATATATTTTCATCGATTTCTTTTTGAAAGTCATTTTTGTTAGAAACATATCCTAAGTTTTCACCATTAATTTCTACGCTATAAGCAGGTCTATATTTTATAAATAATAATAAAGACGAGATCATAACTAAAAAGAATATGCTTCCTATAGTTTTAAATACCTTCTTCATTTGTGTCATTTTACTATACTTTGTCAGGCTATAAATATTATATCACTCTCCTTTTTTTAGGTGACAACAAATTCAATTATAGCACAATTTACTCAAAAATGCAAATTTTAGTCCGTTTTGTAGACATAAAATGGCGATTTGAGCATTGTCAAATCGCCATAATTACCTATTTTATTTATATACATGAAATATTAAAATTTTATTACATCGTACTCTTGTGTAGAGTTTTGGTTACCATAAGCATAAACTATATATAAGTCTCCATTCTTTCCTAAAATGAATAACAAATTAGCGGCAGCTTCTTGAGAGGTAACATCATATATTGCAAGGCTTGTATCTCTTTGATAAATATCATATCCTGATCCAGATATAGCTTTTGCATCAGAAGCAGCTTGAGTAACGGTTTGTTTTATTTGAGTATTCATATCTCCTGTATTTAAGCCTTTTTCATTTATTATATCCATAATTGGAACATTGCTACCTGTTGTTAAATTATAATTATATGTTTGGTAGATAGTTTTTTGTGCATCATAACCAACTTTATAATCAACTTTTATTCCTACAGATAGAATATTATTCACAATATTTGCTGAGAATACCATTGTTCCTGAAAAAGTTTGATTTTCATCTGATAAAAAGCCATTAAGTGTTTGGATTAAATTATTAATATTTTCATTATATCCATTGCAAATATCGTTATTTATATTAAACATTGGAATATAAGCATAAAACTCTTTGCCATTTTCAGCAGTAGTAAATGAAGGAGATGCCCCATCTGCTGAATTTACTATATATACAAGACCTTTTTCAGGATCTGTCTTTTGGATAGCTGAATCATCAAAGTTTCCTTGATTATATTTATTATTAAATTCATTTCCGAATTCTTCTTTAGTTTTTTGAATATCGTATACTGGAATAATATTTTGCTCTACTCCATTTATTACTAAAACATTTTCTGGTTTATTAATAAAAGAATAATAGATAGCAAGTATTAAAATAACGACACATGTCATAATCGTAAAAACATAAAAAATATATCTTCCTGTTTTTTTCATTTTTAATACCACATAAATTCTTTGAAGAATTATGTCCTTTCACCTATTTGTTATTATAATAATATACTTTATATCAAGTTTCTGTCAATCTTTTTTACATTTTCTCTAATGCTTCTTTCTTATTTAACTTAGAGATAATTCTATATTTATTTCCTTTAAGTTTTGGATCAAATCCACAAATATTTTTATATGAGCACCATTGGCATGGTGTACTTCCTTGTGAGCCCACTTCAAAAGTAGGATTAATTGCGATTTTTCCAGAAAGAATTTCATTTGATATCTTTTTTAATAGAACTTGCGTGTAGTTTAAAAGCTTTTGAAACTCCTCATTTGTAACCGTTTTTTCACTCATTTTTACATTGTTAGGATCACTTAAAGTAGCATCTATCACTTTAGATTTTTTTGATTCGTCTATATTTTTATCCATACTCCTTACAACATTACTATCAGCAAGTATAAGTCCTTGCATTTTAAACTGTTCTCTAATTTCTGCTTCAAGTTCCTCTTTAGAAATATTTCTACCAGCCTTTTTTGTTTTTGGCTCTGATATTTTATAATATAAAACTCCTGCTACCTTCTCTAAATCTCTAATATATTCTTTGCCAAAGGTTTCCTCTTTGTTATCTAATCCAACTGTAGCATATGTCAACAATTGAAGTTCAAGACCTCCATATACTTTAGAATAGTCTATTGTAGCTTTATATGTCTTATAATCTATTATTCTAATAAAATTGCCATTTGGAAGTCTCGCTATATCAATTCTATCAATTTTTCCTTCAATAATTAATTTCTTTCCATTTTCAAGTTCTATTTCTATAGGAGGATATTTGCATTCCTCTCCTCTTCCAAAGCTAATCTCACTTCCTAACACTTCAAAATCAGAGTTTTTCAATCCTTCTACAATATATTTTAATGTATAGAAAAGCACCTTTTTTAGTCTTAATATTAAGCTTCTATATTTAGGGGTAAGACCAAATTTTTCATATCTTTCAAAAGAGCTATTAGTTAATTCATCTACTTTAGCTTTTATTTCTTCTTCACTTATTTCTTTATAATTTGGAGTGGTTTTAAAGAAACCATCTAATATTTCATGTAAAAATGATCCTAAATCTAGATTGTTAACTTGGGCTGTTTCTCTTTCTTTTAACTTAAGTCCATATTTCAAGAAGTATTGGAACTGGCATCTTTCAAAGCTTTCGAG
>DGSM01000074.1:2011-5732 GCA_002393975.1 Clostridiales bacterium UBA4362 | reverse complement strand
ATTTATTAATAGGTAGTATTCCTGACGAACATGAGGAAAAAGAAAAGATTAAGAAAAGAGTTCTTAATTTATTAAAGCAAAAATATGGAATGGAAGAAGCTGATTTCCAAAGCAGTGAATTTGAAATAGTTCCAGCCTTTAAAGCGAAGAGCGTTGGACTAGATAGCAGCATGGTTGGAGCATATGGACAAGATGATAAAGTATGTGTTTACACGGCTCTTCGTGCAATTTTAGAGGTTGAAAACCCACAAAGAACTGCAGTATGTCTATTCTCTGACAAAGAAGAAATAGGAAGTTTAGGAAACACAGGAATGTGCTCAAATATGTTTACAACATTTGTTACTGAACTATTAGAGAAATCAGGATATAATTCAATTAATGCAGCAAACAGATTATTTGCAAATTCAAAGATGTTAAGTGCAGATGTTGATGCAGGAATAAATCCTTTATATGATGAAGTTCATGACAAAGGAAATTGTGCTTATATTGGCTATGGAATGAGTGTTAACAAATATACAGGTTCTGGTGGAAAATACAATTCATCAGATGCAAATGCAGAGTATGTAGCAGAAATAAGAAATCTATTTGATGAAAACAATGTTAGATATCAATTTGCTGAATTAGGAAAAGTTGATGAAGGTGGTGGAGGAACAATAGCATATATTCTTGCTAACCAAGGTGTTGATGTTATAGATTGTGGAGTTCCAGTAATATCAATGCACTCACCATTTGAAATTACAAGTAAATTTGATATATATACTGCATATAGAGCATATAGAGCATTCTTAAGATAAAATAATTATTGCACAGAAGACAGATAAGTGATAAGATACATTTTGTACACTCTTGTTTTACAAGAGATTGGAGGACATAGTTTTGATAGAAGTTAAGAATGTTAGCAAAAAGTATGGTAGCTACGTAGCTGTCGATAATATTAGCTTTCAAGTAAATGATAATGAAGTAGTAGGATTTCTAGGACCAAATGGCGCTGGAAAGACTACAACAATGAACATGATAACAGGGTATATTGAACCAACAAGCGGTAGAATTATCGTTGATGGTTTTGATGTTATGAAAAACCCAAGAAAAGCTAAAAGACAAATAGGATATATGCCTGAAAATGTACCAATGTACAAAGATCTAACTGTCAAAGAATTTATAAAATATATGGCAGAGCTTAAAGGTCTTAAGGGCAAAGAAAAGAAAGATGATATTGAAAGAGTAATTGAAGAAACAGGATTATCAAATGTTACTTCAAAACTTATTAAATATATATCAAAAGGATATAAACAAAGAGTTGGGTTAGCTGCTGCGTTAGTAGGTAACCCAGATGTTCTTATCCTTGATGAGCCAACAGTAGGTCTTGATCCTAAACAAATAAAAGAAATTAGAGGGCTTATTAAATCTCTAGGAAAACGCCATACAGTAATACTTAGTTCACACATTTTGTCTGAAGTAAGTCAAATTTGTGAGAAAATAATTATTATTAATGGTGGAAAAATAGTTACTGTTGATACGGCAGAAAATCTTGAAGAGGGAATGAAGAGCACAAATAGTATATATGTTACAGTTAAAGATCCTAAAGATAATATGCCAGAGATCAAAGCTAAACTAGGGAAAGAAATTAGTAAGGTTAAACTTATAAAAGATAATAAAGATGGAACAAAAGAATATGAAATAACAGGAACAGAAGAAGATGTTATTAGAAGCAAAGTATTCGAAGTGTTCCCAAAAGAGAATATAGACATTATAGAATTAAAGAAAAAAGAAGTAAGTCTAGAAGATGCTTTCTTAAAAGTTGTAAATGAAAAAGAAGCTCAAAAAGAGAAAGAAACTAAGAAAAAACAAAAAGCAACTAAAGAAAGAAAAGAAGAAATTAAGGCTTTACCATTTAAAGAAAGAATAAAAGAGAAACTTAAAGACAGAAAAGAAGCTCGTAAAGAAAGACAAAAAGAATTTGACGAACAATATGAAGAAAACAGATTATTAGAACGTAAAGAAAAACAAGAAATAAAAGAAGAAAAAGCAAAGAGAAAACAAGCTAAAAAGGTTCGTGCTGAACAAGAAAAAGAAATAAAAGCAGAAAAAAAGAGAATCAAAGAAGAAGAAAAGAAAAATAAAGGAGATGTACTTAAAGTTTCAATCACAGGTAAGGCAAAAGTAAAGAAGACTAAGGAAACGAAGGAAAAAAATAAGAAGATAAAAGAAGAACGTGAAGCTAAGCAAAAAGCAGCTAAAGGAGGCAAGAAATAATGTGGGCAATTATAAAAAAAGAGTTTAAATCTTATTTTCTATCTCCTATTGGGTATATCTATATTGGTATTTTCTTGTTTATTACAAGCTTATTGTTCTTAGTTGAAACATTCTATGTTGGAAGTGTTGAATTCAATTATATGTATTCATGGACAAGTTTAGTTATAACATTTACAGTTCCAATTTTAACTATGAGAATGTTTGCAGAAGAAAAGAAAACGGGAACAGATCAATTGTTATTAACTTCTCCTAGAAGTGTGACACAAATAGTTTTAGGAAAATATTTAGCAGCATGTGCAGTAGTACTTGTAACAATGCTAATGCAATTTGGATATTTTATAATATTAACTTTCTTTGGTGAACCACAAATGGCATCATTTTTGGTTTCATTGTTAGGAATTACTTTAATATCAATGGCATATATAGCATTCGGAATGTTTGCATCAAGTATTACTGAAAGCCAAATAATAGCTGCAGTTATTTCATTTGTAGTATTCTTTATAATGCTATTTATCCCATCAACCAATAATGTGGTAGGAAGTCTATCTTTATCAGCTGCATTATCAAATTCATTTTTGATAGGAACTTTAGTACTAAAAGATTTAGTATCAATGATTACATTTTCTATAGTATTTATTCTATTTACTATAATAGCAATACAACGTAGAAAGGGAAGCAAGTAGGAGGTGTAGTTATGAGAAAAATAATTGATTTAATAAAACAAAAATGGCTTAAAGATACTTCTCATACTATAATACTGATTGCACTAATCATTTTTGCGTATCTTTTAGTAAATGCTGGAGCAGTGCTATTAAAAGCAAAAACATTAGACTTTACAGCCAATAAGTTATATACATTAACAGAAGACTCAAAAAAACAAATAGAAAATGTACAACAAAATGTTGATATATATTTTTGGGGATTTGAAGAAAGTGATGCCAAAGTTTCACTTGCAAAACAATATACAGACATAAATGATAAAATTCAGGTTCAAGTAGTAAGCTATATGAATAGACCAGATTTAGCAGCAACTTATGGAGTTTCATCTACAACAGAGAGATTGGTAATAGTAGCTTCAAATCAAAGAAATAAACTAATTAATGCTAATGATATGGTTACCTATGACTTATCTACTTATGAACAAATAGATATTACAGAACAAAAATTGACTAATGCAATTTTAGATGTAACTATTGTAAAGAAACCACAAATATATTTCTTGACAGGACATAATGAATTCTCAATAAATAGTTCGGGACAATTAAATACATTAGCTACTTATATTCAAAACGAAGTTAATGATGTAAATCCTTTAAATTTAACAGTTAGTGAGATGCCTAATCCATGTGATCTATTGGTAATAGCTAATCCAACTAAAGATTTTTCAGCAGAAGAAACTGTTAAGATAAAGAATTATATTAACAAAGGTGGAGATATCATGTGGCTTCAGGACCCTGATGTAGTAAAC
>DGSM01000074.1:0-1895 GCA_002393975.1 Clostridiales bacterium UBA4362 | reverse complement strand
TATCTTCTGGTATAGTTTGTGAAACAGGAGGAAGCTACACAGCTTCTACTGGATCAGATTCTTCAGGATCTGCAGCAAGTACTAATACAAATCTTATTATTCCAAGACTATCATATAATGGAATAGTTAAAGATCTTTATACTGATGGACAAATAATAATGCTTAATGCTGGAAGTATTAATGTTGACACAAATGCTTTATCAGCACAAAATGTTAATGCAAATATATTTGTTAGATCATCAGACACTTCATATTACACTGAAAATGTAAATAGTCTTTCTACAGTAACTGATAATATGGGTTCATTTAACATAGGAGAACTATTTGAAAAGAAAATAGATGAAAACACAGCTTCTTCAATGGTTATGTATGCAAGTGCAAGATTTGCAACAGATTATGCTATAACAAATGCTGGAGATACATTTATAGGGCTAGGAAATAACTTAGATTTATTATTAAATACTGTTGCATTTTTAACTGATAGAGGAGAGACAGTTAGAATTAGAAAAACAACAGAAAATGTATTTATTACTGAGGCAACAAATACTCAAGCTAGAATTGTTGTAACTGTAATATTTAGTATCCCATTAATAATTGTTTTAATAGGATGTATAGTTCCTTTAATTAGAAGAAGAAGAAAATAATTAAAAAAGAGCAGTAGGATTTAATTTCTACTGCTTTTTTTTATACTAATTTGGCATTGAAAACCTTATTGTTTTATAGTAAAATATTTTAAATATAATAGGATAATTGTGTTAAAGGAATTTAATGAAAACAAGAACAAAGAATATTTTAAAAAGTGTAATTACGATTATCATAATAGCATTAATATCTACAATTTCTGGATTATATGTGGGAAACAATGAGGCTAAAAGTTGGATTGACAAAAATGTACTAAGAAAAGAAATTACTAATGAAAACCTTAAAGTAATCGATCTAGAAGATGAAACAGCAAAAGTTATTGCCTATGATTCAAAGATAGCCACTGTTGCAAAAAATGTTTTGACTATATATGATTCAAATGGAAAAGTTGTAAACACTATAGATGTTGAAATAACCTCTCCATATTTTTATGCCAATGGAGATTATTTAATTGTTGCTGATTTAGGTGGTTCTAATATTTACTTAATAAATGGTACTGAATTGAGCTGGTCTAAAAAACTTGAAGGCAATATATCTAAAACATATGTAAATGAAATTGGAGAAGTTGCCGTAGTTTTAACAGATACTTCGTATAAATCAATTATTGCCATGTTTGACTACTATGGAAAAGATGAGTTTAAAACTTATTTATCAACAACACTTGCTACAGATATTAAAATCTCAAGAAAAGGTGAATACTTAACATATGTAGAAACTGATTTTTCGGGAGCATTAATTATTTCAAAGGTAAAGACTATTGATGTTAATGCTGCTAAATCAGATCCAAACAACTCTTTAAAATATTCTTATGAATTTGATTCTGATGAACTAATACTAAAATGTGAGTACAAAAAAGAAAACTTGGTTGCATTATCTGATAAAAAAGCTTATCTTTTGCACGAGGGTGAAAAAACAGAACTTTTAGAATTAAATGAAAATATTTCTTTTGTAGAAATATCATTAAAAGAACAAGTGGCCTTTGTTATGGAAAATGATGAAGGAAAACAATTATTGAAAACTGTTAATATAAATAATTTAACTGAACGAGAATATATAGTAGATGAAATTATAAAAGATATTTATAGCAATTCAGAGATAGTAGCTATAAATACAAGTGGTCAAGTTTATTTTGTAAAAAAGAATTGTAGCTTGAAGAAAAAATTTATTACCAATAGTAATATTCTAGATATCAGTTTAGGAGATAAAGTTGCAGCAATTATTTATAAAAATAGAGTTGAAATATTAAAAATATA
>DGSM01000051.1:6915-19720 GCA_002393975.1 Clostridiales bacterium UBA4362 | reverse complement strand
AAAATATGAAGGACAAACTGGAGTTTCAAGATCTGTATATCTAGATTATCCTGGATGTTATGTAGAACATTTAGTTAGAGATCCATTATCTGGAGAATTAACAATTGATAGAGATGGAAGTGTAGGATTAGAGAATGCTTCTAGAGTTGCTTTCGTTCTTCAAGGAAGTGTTCCTTTAAATTCGGATGCTGCTACAGCTAGAGCAATTAGTGGAACAACAAGCCAAACTAACACTTATTTATGGGAACCAAATAATGATACTCATACACAAGCTGCTATAAACAATGCTCCTGAATTTTTTGGAATAAATGATTTAAGCGCTACAGCTGCTCCTATTACTTATGAAGGAATGTATGCTGAAATTGATGCTACAAATCATGATGTTGATTTAACAACATGCAATAGTGATGAATTCCCAGAATTTTTCAAAGCTTTAACATTTGGACATAAATTATCTACATATAAACAATATTTATATCATGGAGATAATGGTTCTGAGAAGAGTGTTAAGATATTTGATTTTGAACCAGCTATTTATAAATTAAGATGCTACATGTGGGTTGAAGGACAAGATGTTGACTGCGAAGACCACGCTTCAGGTACAGATATCATGTACAATGTTCAATTCACAATCAAACAACAAAGTTAATAATTCTTAGAATAAATTAATATTATACTAAGGAATTTTATAGATACCTATCTAATTTAGATAGGTATCATTTTTTTGCCTAAATAAGTGTTCGAATCATTGAAAAAAACTTGTGTTTAATGTATAATAAATTAGGTTATTTATGTAATTTTTAAGGAGTTTATTCATGCAATTTTTGTATTTTTTACAACAAACTTTAGTTTGGCTACTAACTATATTTTGGATTTATCAACTAATTATTAGTGCATATGCCTTAATTAAATTTAAGGATAAGCCATTAATAACCAATATAAATCATAAATTTCTAGCTATTATTCCAGCCTATAATGAAGAGGCTGTTATTGGCAACCTTATTGAAAGTTTAAAGCAACAAAACTATCCTAAAGATAAGTATGAGATTTATGTTATAGCAGATAATTGTACTGATAATACAGAACAAATTGCTAGAGATTTAGGAGCAAAAGTATTTGTTAGACATGAGACAGATCCTAAACTAAAAAACAAAGGAGCTGCTTTAAGAAAATTCTTTAGCTTCATACTTAATAAAAAAGATTTTGATTATGATGCTTTTTGTATATTTGATTCTGATAATATAGTAGACTCTGAATTTTTTAAAGTAATGAATAAACACTTAAATCAAGGTGAAGATGTTGTTCAAGGCTATAGAGATATTAAAAACCCAGATGATAACTGGATAACAGCTGGATATGCTATATTCTATTGGACAATGAATAGATTTTATCATTTAGCAAGATATAATGCTGGTTTATCACCTCTTATTAATGGAACAGGATTTATGGTAAGAAGTGATATTATAAAAGAAACCGGTTGGCAAACTGATACATTAACTGAAGATATTGAGTTTTCTTTAAAAAGAATTATATCTGGAAATAAATTAGGATGGGCAGCAGATGCCATTGTATATGACGAACAACCTGTTGATTTTAAAGCATCTTGGAATCAAAGAACTAGATGGACAATGGGACATATTCAATGTTTAAAAGAATATACCAAATCACTTTCTGATGCTGCTTTGGAAAAAAGAACATTAATGAATTTAGATGGTTTATTATATATGTTAGGCTCAATACCTATGTTTATAATTACTATTTTCTTATTACTTATAAACGCAGTCTTCTATTTAACAAAAGGAATGACTACAGCTGCATTTACTATAAACATTTTAAAATATATTGTGCCAACATTTATATTACCAATCTTTACAGGATTAGTAGTAATGATAATTGATAAAAAGCCTGTAAAACCTATGGCAAAAGGATTATTACTATTTCCTTTATTCTTAGGATCATGGCTATTAATAAACTTTGGATGTTTATTTAAGAAAAATGTTACATGGCAAAAAATTGAGCATACAAAATCTGTAAAGATTGACAAAATGGATACTAATAAATCTAAATCACATAAACAAACTAGTTAGGATATGTTTTTAAATGGGTGAACAAGAGAAACATATTCAAAAGATAAATACAGATAGAGAATTATTAATTATAAATAAAAAAGATGGGACTAATAAGTTGTTCTTATTAATTATTTTAATTGGAACACTCTTTTTAGTCTTACCTCATTTTAATAGTAATTTATGGTTTGATGAAGCATATTCAATTGCCATTTCCTCTAAATCCATTAAAGAAATATGGACTATTGGAGCTCAAGATGTTCATCCAATACTTTATTATCTAATTCTTCATTTTGTATTACAAGTATCTAATAATAATATAATTGTTGCAAAGCTTTTTTCTATTATACCTATTATTATATTAGGAATATTAGGCTATACACATATTAGAAAAGATTTTGGAGAAAGAATAGGATTACTATTTACATTCTTTTCATTTTTTTCACCACTAATTATTTCTTATGTTGGTGAAATTAGAATGTATACTTTAGGATTATTATTAGTTACTATTACTTTTATATATGCTTATAGAATTTTGAAAAATGATGTACGAAATAAGAATTGGATTCTATTAACATTATTTTCAATATTAGCAAGTTACACTCATTATTATGCATTATTTAGTATATTTATAATTAATGCTAGTCTTATTATTTATTTTATAATTAAGACAATTAAAACAAAAAAGAACATAGATGTAGAAAAACATTATGGCTCAAGGAAACTAGCTTTAAAAGCCATTCTAGTATCATCCATTGAATTTATATTTTATTTACCTTGGATATTCATAGCTTTAAATCAAGCTAAACAAGTAGCAGAAGATTATTGGATTAGAATACCTTGGTTACATGAAATAATTCAAGGACAAATAACAGGTGATACAGAATTTTTGTTTACATATAATAAAGTATTATCTTATATATACCAAATTATTTTTATGATAATATCCTTACTTATTTTTGGATTTATAGTATATAGATTAATAACAAATCTAAAAAATAAACAATGGAAACAAATTTGGCCTGCTATTTTTGTATATTTATCTGTAATTATAATAGCGTTAATTGCTTCATTAATACTAGGACAATCAATTATATACATACGCTATTTTATAATTATTACTAGCTTATTTAATTTAACACTATCATTTATATTAAAGAATGAAAAAAATACTATTATAGTAAAAACTATATGCATTTGTTTAGTATTTGTTTCTGTTACTATTAATGTAAATTTGATGATTAAGAATTGTAGTCCTATAAATGATTTGCCAATAAAATTTGTTAAGAGCAATTACCAAAGTGGAGATTTAATTCTTACAAATGAAGATGGTAGTGGCTTTATGATTATGGCAAATTTGAATTCTCAAAATAATGTTTTTTATAATAAAGAAGATTGGAATGTTGAAGGTGCTTTCAAAGCTTTTGGAAGAACAATTACAAATCTAGATGAGATCAAAGACTATAGGGGAAGAGCTTGGCTTATTAGTTCTAATGATTTTGCACTATTAAATGATGTTCAAAATCATTTTGAGAATGTTGAAATTATAAGCTATGAATCTTATCAAACAATTTATAAGGATGATATTTATTGTATATATTTAGTAAGCATTAAATAAATAATGAGTATTTAATAAAAAATAAAGAAAAGAAGGAGCTAAAGTGAAAGAAATTAAAGTTTATTCATTTGTTGGACCATCTGGAACAGGAAAGAGCTATAGAGCTCAGATGGTAGCAAATAAATATAAGATTAAATATTTAATTGATGATGGAATCTTAGTAAAAGAAAATAATATAATTGCAGGTTCTAGTGCTAAAAAGGCTCCAACAAAAATAGAAACAGTAAAAAAAGCGCTATTTATCAATAATAAACAAAGAGAAGAAATGGTAAAAGCTATTAAGAAGAATAAGATTGACTCGATATTGATTTTAGGAACCTCTGACAAAATGGTAGATGAGATAGCTCAAAATTTGGAATTACCTAAAATTTCAAAGAGAATATATATTACTGATGTAGCAAGTGAGCAAGAAATTGAAAGTGCAAGAAAAATGAGAACTACTGAAGGAAAACATGTAATACCTGTTCCAACTTTTGAGATTAAGAAACAATTTTCTGGTTATCTTTTAGATCCATTACAAATATTCAGATCAACTGGAATTGGTGAAGATCCATACATATCTGAGAAGTCAATTATTAGACCAACTTTTAGCTATATGGGAAATTACACAATATCAGATAATGTGTTTAAACAAATAATAGAGTATAAAGCAAAGAAGATTGAAGCGGTTGAAGAAATATTAAAAATAACTATTACTAAAACTGATGATGGACCTTCAATATATGTAGAAGTAAAAGTAAAATATGGATTCAACATAATTGGAGAACTAAAAAAGTTTAAAGAACTATGTATTAAAGAGATAGAAAAACAAACTACCATGAATGTGGCTAATATGAGAATAATTGCTAAAAAGATATCTCTTATGGATTTACCTGATATTGAAGATTTAACTAATAGTATAGATTAAAGGAGAGAAATTATGTCATTTGTTGTTGCAGTTGATGGAAGTAGTGGAAGCGGTAAAGGAACCTTGGCTACTGCTATTGCTAAAAAATTCAATCTAATGTATTTGGATACAGGCGCTACTTATAGATGCATTACATTAGAAATGATAAACAAAAAAATTGATTTAAAAGATACTAAGAAAATCAAGGAAATGCTTAAAAATGTAGAAATAGACTTTAAAGGTGATGATACATTTTTAAATGGAGAAAATGTAACAAAAGAAATTAGAGAAAAAGCAGTAAATGATTTAGTTTCTCCAGTTTCAAAAATACCTGAGGTTAGAGAGAGTTTAACTGCTCTTCAAAGAAAAATAGCTGAAGGAAAAGATGTTATCTTAGATGGAAGAGATATTGGAACAGTAGTATTTCCAAATGCTGATGTAAAAATATATTTAGAATGTGACTTAGAAGAAAGAGCAAAACGTAGATTAAAACAAAACCAAGAAAAAGGAATAGAATCTACTTTAGAAGAATGCAGAGAAAACTTAAGAACAAGAGACAAAATAGATTCTTCTAGAGAGATTGCTCCAGCAAAACCTGCAGATGATGCTATTATAATTGATACAACTAACTTGACTATTAAAGGTGTACAAGACAAGGTATCAAAGATAATAGTAGATAAAAAAAAAATAAATAAAATTCGTGAGCAAAGTTATAAAATAGGTGAAGATAATATTGGAAAATACATTTATAGATGTATTGTTAAATTTATTTTAAGAATACCTTATTTGTTAGTATACTTTCCAAAGACAACTAATATGCATTATTTTAAAGAAGTAAAAGATGAAGGCTGTATTGTTACAGCAAATCATTTAAATATGCTTGATGCTGCAGGTATAATTATTTTTAATCATACACCAATTGACTTTGTTGGAAAAATAGAACTTTATAAAAATAAGTTTTTATTACATTTTTTCCATAACTTTCAGGTTATTCCAGTTAATAGAGGAAAAAATGATATAGAATCAATTAAGCTTTGTATGAAAGCTTTAAAAAATAAAAGAGTTTTAGGAATATTTCCAGAAGGAACTCGTAAAGGCTTAGAAAAAGCAGAAAAGATAAAAAATGGTGCCGTATATTTAGCATATAAAACAGGAAAGAAGATTGTTCCTGTTGGAGTTCAAGGATCATTTAAACCATTTACAAGAGTATGCTTCAATTATGGAAAACCATTTGATCCAAAAGATTATAAAACAGATGATGAAGATTGGCTTGACAAAGCAAGCGAAACACTAATGAAGCAAATAGTTGAATTATCAAAAGGACCAGAGAAACAAGATTGATTTTATGTTGACAAATTTGGGGCTTTTAGATATAATATTTAAGCGTATTTTTTAGAAAAAGAGAAGGAAATATGGACGAAGAAAATGTATCATTTGAAGATTTACTAAATTCTTCAATGGAAAAACAAAACAAAAAATTAGGAAAGAACGTTACAGGAAAAGTTATTAATGTTTCTGATAGTGGAGAAATCTATTTAGATATAGATTATAAGGCTGATGGAATAATTCCTAAGTCAGAATTTTCATTTAATGAGAATGAGAATCCAAAAGATATAGTAAAACCAGGCGATATTATTAATTGTGTAGTTCTTAAAATGAATGATGGTCAAGGAAATGTTCTTTTATCATGTAAAAAGCAAAGAAGCTATGAAAAGAAGAAACAAAAAGAAGATACAATTAATTCATTTTGGGAAAATGTAAAGCCAGGAGACAAATTCAAAGGAACTGTTTCTAGCATATCTTCTTATGGTGCATTTGTTAATTTAAATGAATATGTATCTGGATTACTACATGTTTCAGAAATAACTTGGGAGAAAAATGCAAAAGCTCAAGACTTTCTTAAAGTTGGACAAGAAATTGATGTAGTAATTAAAGATGTTGATAAAGAAAATAAACGTATGCAATTATCATATCTAGGCAAAGGAGCAAATCCTTGGGATGAACTAGGAGTTAAAGCAGGAGATATTGTAGAAGTTAAAATAAAACATTTAGTACAATTTGGCGCATTTGCAGAGTTGAAAAAAGGCGTTGAAGGTCTAATACATATTTCACAAATTTCAATGGAAAGAATTTCAAATCCAAGTGAAAAATTAAAAGTAGGAGATGTTGTTAAAGCTAAAATAATTGAACTAGATACTAAGAACAGAAAAATGGAATTAAGTATTAGGGAATTAGAAAAAGAAGCTTTAGAAGAAAAGAAGAAAAGAGAAGTTACTGTAATTAAAGAAACTCAAATTGCAGAAGGAATTACACTTGTTGGACAATATAAAGAAGAGGCATCTACTACAGAAGAAGGGAAAACTGATAATAATGAATAGCGATAAAATTAGAAATGTAGCAATAATAGCTCACGTTGATCATGGAAAAACTACACTAGTAGATGCATTACTTAAACAAAGTAATGTATTTAGAGAAAATGAGCAAGTTGCAGAAAGAATAATGGATAGTAATGATCTAGAAAAAGAAAGAGGAATTACTATTTTATCTAAAAATACATCTGTTATGTATAATGACTATAAAATAAACATAGTTGATACTCCAGGACATGCTGATTTTGAAGGCGAAGTTGAGAGAGTATTGAAAATGGTTGATGGAGTATTACTTTTAGTAGACGCTTTTGATGGACCAATGCCACAAACTAGAGAAGTTTTAAAGAAGTCTCTAGCATTAAATCTTCAACCAATAGTTGTTATTAACAAAATAGACAGACCAGGAGCTCAACCTCTAAAAGCAGTTGACAAAGTATTAGAATTATTTATGGACTTAAATGCTACAGATGAGCAATTAGATTTCCCAGTAATTTATGCTTCTGCTAAACAAGGTATAGCTAAAATGAATCTAAATGATGAAAGTGATAATGTAACTTGTATATTTGAAACAATCATAAAAGAAATAGATCCACCACATGTTGACCAAGAAGGCACAATGCAAATGTTAGTTTCTAACATTGATTATGATGATTATCTTGGAAGAATAGCAGTTGGAAGAATTGAAAGAGGTCATATTACTAATGGACAAAATGTAGTAGTTTGCAAAGAAGATAAAAATGTTAATGGAAAAATTGCTAAACTATTTACATATGAAGGATTAAAGAAAGTTGAAACAGATGAAGTAGTAGCAGGTGATTTAGTTGCAATTTCTGGTATTGCTGATATTAATATTGGTGATACAATTTGTGATCAATCAAATCCTGAAAAGATACCATTTGTAAATATTGATGAACCAACAGTTTCTATGACTTTTTCAGTTAATGATGGACCAATGGCTGGACGTGAAGGTGAGTATGTAACTTCAAGACATATTAGAGATAGATTATATAAAGAACTTGAAAGAAATGTTTCTCTAAGAGTAAAAGATACTGATAGAGCAGAAGCTTTCGAAGTAAGTGGTAGAGGAGAATTACATTTATCAGTTCTTATTGAAAATATGAGAAGAGAAGGATATGAACTTCTAGTTTCAAGACCAAAAGTTATAATCAAAGAAATTGATGGTGTGAAATGTGAACCAATGGAGACCTTAGTTGTTGATGTTCCTGATGATTGTGTTGGAACTGTTATTCAAAAATTAGGACTTCGTAAAGGTGAAATGATAAATATGGAACCTACTGAACCAGGAAGAACAAAAATAGAATTTGAAATTCCTGCAAGAGGTTTAATAGGATATAGAACTGAATTCTTAACTGATACTAGAGGCACTGGAACAATGAGCAGTGTATTTAAGGATTATGAACCTTATAAAGGTGATATTCAATCTAGAACAAGAGGAGTTATAGTTGCATTTGAAGCAGGTACATCAATTACTTATGGTTTATATAATGCTCAACTTCGTGGAGAATTAATGATTGGACCAGGTGTTGAAGTTTATGAAGGAATGATTGTTGGTATTAATTCTAGAACAGATGATATTTCTGTAAATGTTTGTAAAGAAAAACACTTAACAAATACTAGAGCTTCAGGTTCTGATGATGCATTAAGACTTGTTCCACCATTAAAAATGTCTCTTGAACAAGCAATAGAGTTTATTCAAGATGATGAATTAGTTGAAGTTACTCCTAAGAGTATTAGATTAAGAAAGAAAATCTTAGATACAAAGACTCGTGAGAGAGAAGCTAAAAGAGCTGAAAGAGCAGCTGAATAAAATAATTATTTATGAGGATGCCAATCAAAGGCATCCTTTAGTTTTTTAGAGGATAGAATGGAAAGTATTTTTGAATTAAAAAAAGACGCTGTAATGAGACATATTCCAATTATTCTAGATGATACATTAGAAACTATTAGAAGAACTTTAAAAGAAAGAGAAAATAATGGTATATATGTAAATAAAATTCTAGAAATAGGAACAGCTATAGGTTATAGTAGTATTTGCTTTGCAGATTTATTAAATTCTTATGGAAGAATTGATACAATTGAACGTGATCCTGAAATGATAAAGGAAGCTAAAGAAAATATTAAGTTTATTAATGAATCTAATTCATATGCAGGAAAGACAATTAATTTGATTGAAGGAGATGCATCAGAATTATTACCAACAATGAGTGAAAAATATGATATGATTTTTATTGATGCAAATAAAAGTAAATATCCAGTTTATTTAAAAGAAGGATTAAGATTATTAAATCCAAATGGAATTATTTTTGCTGATAATGTTCTTTATAAAGGATATGTTATGAGTGATTATAATGAGCATAAACAAAGAACAGCTGTAAGACATTTAAGAGAATTTATAAAAATGGCAACAGAAGATACATCGTTAAATACTGAAATTCTTGAGATAGGAGATGGCCTTGCAATTATTTCTTTAAAATAATAAAACATTACAAATATTTGTTTGACAAACAGATATTTGTATGATATCATTTTTTTGAAATAATTTAATAGGAGATGGATATGAATAAATCTAGACGTGATTCTAATGGTTTAAATAAAAGAGAAAGAGCTATACTTAATTGTATAGAAATTGGAATTGAAGAAAATGGATATTCACCATCAATTAGAGAGATTTGTAAAAAAGTTCATTTAAGTTCAACAGCTACTGTTCAAGGATATATCAAGTCTCTAGAAGAAAGAGGTTACATAAAGAAGGAAAAAGAAAAGGGAAGAACTCTTAGATTAATTAGGAATTCTAAGGGAGAAGATGTAACTACTGACAAAAATGGAATCTCTAATACAAAAGAGTTTTATACCAGTAAAGAACTAGTTAATGTACCTTTAGTAGGAAAAATAACAGCAGGAATGCCAATTTTAGCTGTTGAGAATATAACTGATAATATTGCTATTCCTATTGACTTTGTAGGCAATTCTGAAGCTTTTATGCTTAGAGTTTCAGGCGAAAGTATGATAGAAGCTGGAATATTAGATGGTGATTATATTTTAGTACGTAGACAAAACACTGCTGAAAATGGTACAATAGTAGTAGCATTGATTGAAGATGAGGCAACTGTAAAGACTTTCTACAAAGAGAAAGACCATATTAGACTTCAACCTCAAAATAGTTCAATGGACCCAATTATAGTTCCTGATTGTCAAATATTAGGTGTTGTAGCTGGTGTATTTAGAAAATTGTAATATAAAGAGGCATATTTATGAAAAGATTTTTTAAATATTTTTTATGGTTTATAATACTATATGTTTTGGTAGATATTTTCTCATACTACACAATAGTAACAACATATGTAGATAAACCTGTTGCAGTAAATTATTCTTATCCTCAAGTAGAAATCTATGAATCTAAAGCAACTGCAACAAATGGATATCTTAAAGGAAAGATAACTAATAATACAGAACTTCCATTAGTGGATCAGTATTTAAAGGTTAATCTTTATTCAAAAAAAGGTAATGTTTTAGGAACTAAATATGTAAAAATAAATGAATTACAACCAGGAGAGAGCCAAGAATTTAATGTAACATATAATAATGACTTGGTAGATCATGTTGAAACTTCTATAGTTCCACAAAGTGCAATTTCTAACGCTGATCCAAATGATTTTATTATGGACTTAAAAGCAAATAATAAGACTAGTTGGTTCTTATGGTTTAGTGCTCTAATGATGATTTTAGCAGCAATGTAGATAATTAATTATTATAAATAATTTATTAATCATTTATTTATAATTTATAAATCATTCAATAAAAAATATAAAAAATAAAATATAAAATATTAAATATAAAATATTAAATATAAAATATAAAATATAAAATTTAAAATATAAACTATAAAAATATAAAAGAAGTACCATAGTAAATGGTACTTCTTTTGGTTTTATATACAATTTATTTTCTTCAATTTATCATTATGAGTTAATTCTTCATAACAATCTCTGCAAAGAGAAAGATAGCCTTTAGATCCAATCACTATGTCTGTGTCTTTTCCACCTTTATAATAAGAGTAAACACCTTCTTCAGATTTACAATTATCACAAATTGATTTTAGAATATGAATTTCATCAGCTATGCATAGAATATCCGACATCTTTCCAAAAGGTTTTTTCTCTGATGTTAAATTTAATCCTGCAATAAAGAATTTCTTTCCTTGATCTGCCATCTTTTGGATTGTTTCTACACTGCCTTTTAATAATTGAAATTCATCTATACAATATACATCTGCATTATAGTTTTCTAGTTCTTGAATACGATTTATTTCTACAGCAGGAATATCAATTCCAGAATTAGCTTGAACTAATCCAATAGTTCTATTATCTATTTTTGGTTTGAACATTTTTACTTTTTTACCAGATATAAGTTGTCTCTTATATTCATTAAGTATTTCTTGAGTTTTTCCGCATTTCATTGGTCCAGAATATACAATTATGTTACTCATAAATCCCCCTAGAAGTATTATTTAAGGCTTTTTTAAGTTTTAGGTTGTATTATCAAAGCCCTAATATTTATTTTAAATTAGAAATAATATTTATTCAATCAAAATATCAAAAATTATAAAATGTTATTTATGTAATATTATTGTAAAACGTATTTTGTAATGTTAAAATGTCAATTGATAATAAACTCTAAATTAGTTTTTAAGGAGTGAATTTGGAAATAGAAAAAATTAAAAATCTTGGGTTAGAAACCAAGTTAAAAAAATCAATGCTATTCTATAATGAATCAATGTCTAAACATACTAGCTTTAAGACTGGTGGACCTTGTGATTTATTTGTAGAAGTAAGTGATAAAGATGAATTAATAACTTTAATAACTATTGCAAAAGAGAATGATATTCCTATTACAGTAGTAGGAAATGGTTCTAATTTACTAGTTAAAGATTCAGGAATAGATGGAATAGTAATAAAATACAACAATAGAGATATAGATGTAAATTTAAATAATAATTTAGTAATTGCCTCAAGTGGAGTAATAAATGCTTATTTAGGAAACATTTTATTAGAATATGAGCTAGGTGGTTTTGAATTTGCATGTGGCATTCCTGGAACACTAGGCGGAGCAATATATATGAATGCAGGAGCTTATGGCTCTGAAATGAAAGATGTAGTGGTTGAAGTAGAGTATCTAAACTTAGATAATTTGAAGATAGAATCACTAAATAATGAACAATTAGAATTTGCATATAGAACTAGCATTTTCCAAAGTAAAATAAATGCAATTATTCTATCTGTAAAAATGAAATTTGAAAAATCTAATGCATTATTGATTAAAGATAAAATGGATGAATATAGAGACAAACGTCTTAATTCACAACCTTTAGAGTATCCAAGTGCAGGAAGTACGTTTAAAAGATTAGATGATTTTTTAACAGCAAAGGCAATAGATGAAGCAGGATTAAAAGGGTATTCAATTGGTGGAGCAGAAGTCTCATCTAAACATGCTGGATTTATAGTTAACAAAGGAAATGCTACTAGCCAAGATATTATTGATTTGATAGAGCATGTTCAAAAAGTGATTTTAGAAAAATATAATAAAAAAATTGAAACTGAAGTGAGGATTATTGGTAGATGAAAGGTATATTAAAATGGTTAAAAAATTCTTCAAAGATGAAACGATGGATATTTCTATGCGTTATAGGAATAGCCTTAGTTCTTTTTGGAATGGCAAAAATATTAGCATCTGAAACCTTAACTACTGGAAAAGTATTTTTAGTTGTTATTTGTTTTATTATTGGTTTTACATCAATAGTATTAAGCATAATATTTATGCAAAAACGTACATTAGAGATGTTAGTAGA
>DGSM01000051.1:0-6868 GCA_002393975.1 Clostridiales bacterium UBA4362 | reverse complement strand
CAATCTGATACACGTAAAGAAAAGAATAATGTGAATTCTTTAATATTTAATAAAAAAGTATTTAATCAAGGACCTAAGGTTGTTGTAATCGGTGGTGGTACAGGATTAAATAGTGTTTTAAAAGGATTAAAACATTATACTGATAATATAACTGCTATAGTTACTGTATCTGACTATGGTAATGGGGCATCTTTTTCAAGAGATCAATTAAAATTATTACCTATAGAAGATATAAAAGAAAGTTTAGTATCATTATCATATGATGAGGAATCAGTTGAGAAGTTACTTAATTTCCAATTTAAATATGGAAAATTAGCTAACCTTTCATTTGGTGATATATTCTTCTTTGCAATGAATCAAACTAATGGTTCTTTCTATAAATCAATAGAGAATTCAAAAAATGTATTAAATATGACAGGAAGAGTTATTCCTGGAACACTAGATTCAATTAAGATTTGTGCAGAACTAGAAGATGGAACTGTTGTTGAAAATAGAGATTCTATTACAGAAATGGTTGCTAAAAATGCAAGTAAGATTTCAAGAGTTTATATTACACCAACAAATACAATTCCAGCTCCTGGAGTATTAGATGCAATTAGAGAAGCAGATGCAATAGTAATAGGACCTGGAAGCCTTTATACAAATGTAATTCCTAATCTATTAATAAAAGGAATTGCACGTGAAATTAAAAAGAGTAGAGCTACAAAAATATATGTTTCAAATATAATGACTGAGATGGGACAAACAGATAATTATGCTCTTTCAGATCACCTAAAAGCAATAATAGATTATGTTGGAGAAGGTGTTATAGATTATTGTATTTATGATACTGGAGAAGTAGTTCCTGAGTTTATACAAAAGTATAATTTGAAAGGTGCAGATATTGTTATTCCTGATATAAAAGAATGTAAAGCTTTAGGAATTAACTTAGTACAAAGAAACCTATCTACAATTGAAGATTTTTCAATTAGACATGATCCAGATGTAATTGCATCAACAATTATTCAATTAGTATGTGATGAACTTGAATTTGCTGATATGCAAAACAATAGTCAATACATGATGTTAAACTCTAAACTAAAAGATTCTAAAAAAGAAATTAAGAAAAGAGAAAAGAAAGAGAAAAAGGAAAAGAAGAAGCAAGCAAAAGAACAAGCAACAGAGAGTGATGGGAAAACTGCACCTAGATTTGAAAGAAATACTTCAAAAGGACAATCAAAATTCCAACAAAAATATAAGACTAGAATTCAACAAATCAAGGAATCAAGTAATCCAAAGAACAGATTGAAGAAGAAAAAAACAAATCAACCTGAGGAAGAAAAAGAATTTAAAGCAGAATTTGATTATAGAGATTTTATCTCTAGTGATATAGAAAATACTACAGAAGAAACAGAAGCAAGTAACACAAGAAAAAGAGGAGAAAACCAATGAGAGAATGGGTAATAACCAATGGTATTGGAGGCTATGCTGCTAGTACTGATTTTGGTGGTATGAATACTAGAAAGTATCATGGCTTGCTTGTAGCAAGTTTAAATCCACCAGGAGATAGAAAACTTGTTTTATCTAAAGTTGATGAATCAATTACTATAGATTCAGATAGCTATGGATTATATACTAATGATTCATGTGGAATAATAACAGGTGGACATGACTATCAAGTAGATTTTAAGAAAAGCAGTTATGTTACATTTACTTTTAAAATTGGTGATGTAAAAGTAGAAAAAAATATATGCCTTATTTATGGAAAAAATGCTGTTGTTGTTTATTACAAAATTGAAAATCAAGACCATGATGTTAATTTCTCTTTAACTCCTATTGTAAATTTCAGAAATTTTCATCATATAAAAGATGATACAAGATTTAATTATACTCAAATAATAGAGAATAATAAAATTCAACTAGTATTTGATGATGAGCATAAAATAAATTTAGGTGTTAAAGAAGGCGAATATATTCCTCATAGAGAAGACTTCTTTAGAAATATGCATTATTCAAGAGAAGCAAAAAGAGGATTTCCTGCTGAAGATAATCATATTGTTCCAGGAAGATTTGATGTAAAAGTAAAACCTTATGAAATTAAGGAAGTAACTTTTGTATGCAGTTTAGATGGAGAATATGGAATTGATTTAAAGAAATTATTAGATGTAGATGCTGAGATAATATTAAAAATAGAAAATGATAGAATCAATAAACAAATTAAGAACTCAGGATTATTAGAAAAGGACAATAAAGGAAAATTTGATGATTATAATACATTGATAAAAGATTATATAATAGCATCAGATAACTTTATAGTTAAAAGGGATGCTAATAATCTTAGTACAGTTATTGCAGGATATCCATGGTTTTTAGATTGGGGTAGAGATACATTAATAAGCTTTGAAGGATTATTACTTATTCCTAAAAGATATAAAGCTGCAGAAGAAGTATTAAAGACTTTTCTTAATAATGTAAAAGATGGATTAGTTCCTAATGGCTTTGCAGAAGATGATGGAAGATCTTTATATAATAGTGCTGATAGTTCATTATTGTTATTTGAAGCAATTTATAAATATTTACAATATACTCATAACTTCGATTTTATAAGAGGAAAATATTATAACGAATTAAGAACTATTATCGATCATTATATTGATGGAATAAATCTTGAAAACAATAATATATATGTAGATGAAAAAGACTTCTTGGTAAATTCTGGAACAGAAAACACACAAAACACATGGATGGATGCTAGAGTAAATGGAATGGCAGTTACTCCTAGAAATGGAAAAGCTGTTGAAATAAATGCACTTTGGTACAATGCGTTAAGAGTAATGCAAAGTATTTCAGCTCATTTCAATAATTTCTTAGCACAAATGGAGTATTCATATCTTGCAAGAAAATGCCAAAAATCTTTTGAAAAAGCATTTTTCAATGATGAGAAAAAATCATTATATGATGTTATAAAAGAAGATTCAAAAGATGATAGAGTAAGACCTAATCAATTATTTGCATTAAGTTTAACTTTCCCAATTATGAATCCAGCATCTAAAAAGTCAAAAGAAGTATTTATTACAATTACTAGAGATTTACTATCAAAATATGGATTAAAGACTTTAGCAAGTTATGAGCCTGATTATGAGCCAAAGTATGAAGGCGATAGCTATAATAGAGATATGGCATACCATCAAGGAACAGTTTGGCCATGGTTATTAGGACCATATTTTGAAGCAATGAAAAATATGATAAAAAATGAAAAAAATCATAATTATAAAGTAGAATTAGGAAGCACTCTTCTACAATTCAAAACTAATGTGGCAGAAACATTTTTAAATGAACTTGAAAATGGAAATACTGTTGGTAGTATATGTGAAGTATATGATGCAGAGGATCCTAAAGATGGTAAAGGAGCATTTGCACAAGCTTGGAGTGTTTCAGAAATATTTAAAATAATTTTAGACAATACAGAGTTTAACTTATTATAAGGAGTAAAGTTTGATATATCTTTTTTATGGTGAAGATAATTATACAAAAGATAGAGAAGTAAATAAGATAAAAAAGAACTTTGGAGAAATCGTTGATGGAATTAATTTTGTAAAGATTAGTGATACAAATCTTTCGGAATTAATTCCTAGCATAGAAACTCCATCATTTGGCTTTGCTAAAAAACTTATTATTGCTAAGAACACTGGATTGTTTAAGAAAAGCAAAAAAGCAACTGGAAATGAGGAAGAAGATGAAGAAAGTGAAAACATTTCCAAAGATAACAAAGATAGCAAAGAATTAGTTTCATATTTTGAAAGTATTAAAGATTTAGAAGATGTTGAACTAGTTTTTATAGAAGATACTATATTAAAAAATAAACTATATAAGGCTATTGAAAAAATAGGGGAAGTTAGAGAATTTCCACTAAAAAAAGATTTTGAAGTTGCAAAAGATTTGATTAAAATTGCTAGTATGTATAATGTTAAATTAGATACTACAAATAGTAATTATTTAGTTAGTAGTTGTGGTACTAATATGCAAGATTTAATCAATGAAATTAGAAAATTGATAGAGTATGTCGGAAGTGGTGGAACCATTACTAAAGAGGATATTGATAAATTAGTTATTAGAAAGCCAGAAGCAGTTATATTTGATTTAACAGATTATTTAGGAAATAAAAATGTTAAAGCTGCATTAAAGTGCTACAGAGATTTATTAAGTCAAAATGTAGCAGATCAAATCATAATAGTTATGATATATAGACATATAAGAAATCTTTATATTTATAAGATATCTAAACCAGAAGATATAAATAAAAACTTAAATTTAAAGCCAAATCAAACATTTTTACCAAAAATATATGCAAGACAAGCGAAACTATTTACAATTGAAGAATTGAAAAAAATATTATATGAATTGATATATATTGATGAGAGTTCAAAAAATGGTAATCTAGATTCAATATCAACTGGTATAGAAAGTATAATGTGTAATTATTTTTAATTAAAAAAGAGGTAGTAAGAAACTACCTCTTTTAATGTGTCTATTTATTATACTTAATTCTTATTTTTCAATGTAAAAAATAAACCCCTCATTCCGAAGTGGAATGAGGGGAAAGCTTGCGCTTTTTTATGTTGGGATTACCAGGTCTGAGTCTTGACATTGCGAACGATCGGACCAAGTTTCTCGTCGAACTGAACCCAGACGAGAATGGTGAGATCGCCAGACTGGAGACCGAGAATCGTGTGACCGCTGCCGGATGTGTTCTGGGCGATAGGCTGCATTCTGCAAACCGATTCCAAACTTACGGTATCCGGAGTGTTGAAATGCTTGTTGATTGCTTTTGCGACAATTTGTGCGGTTCTGAAGTCCAACATGTGAATTTTTCCTCCTGTGCTTTAGCACTTCATGTATCATATAAGTTAGTAGTGACGGAGTAATGCATATAAAACTCTGCATTGCTTAATATTATAGCACACTTTACATAAAGTGGCAAGACTATACCATAAAAAAGTGTCTTATTAATTCTAGTATTATTAGATGAAGAGGATAGATTACATATAAACCATGTTTAGTATTAGGGCCTTTTTTTCCATTATATAGACACATAAATATGAATGGAACGATACTTGCAGTAATAACAAAAGTAATACCCCAAGGAAGTGCATCTATAATAGCTTGTCTATAATTAAATATACTTAGACCAATTAATATTATTAGAAATGCAATTTTACTTATAATTTTGCCTTTTTTGAATAATAGGAAGATTGCAAGAATTAATATAATTCCAATATTTCCATAATCAAAATTTGCAAATGATGCTATTATTATTAATAAAGCAATTAGTATTATTTTTACTATCCAAATAAATACATCATTGATGGTAAACGAATACTTATTATTATCTATATCTTTATTCTGCTTTTCTTCTTTATTGGGTACTTTATAATTCCAAATAGATAATGCAAACAATCCAAACAATAGAGTAAATAAAACATTAATTGCAAAAGGTTTTGCTTGCATATAATTTACAACTAATATTTGAAATGGTATTTGTGATATGAGTGCACCAATAAATAACCTTAACATATATTTTTTAAGATTAGAAGTATGCTTATAACCTTCTACTAACATAAAACAAAATAAAGGAAATGCTATTCTTCCAATAGCATTAAAATAGAAAGTATTATTGCCTAAGATAGGGAAAAATATATCTCCAGAATGATCTATAACCATAGTTACCATGGCAATTATTTTTAAAACAAAACTTGTCATATCAATCCTTTAATCTTGAAGAAATCCAGTGTAAGGAATCTTCTTTAATTTTATTTCTTTAGTATTTAGATAATCTAAAATACCATTATTATTTTTAAAATCAAATTTTAAAGAATAACTTTCTAAACATTGAGTATATACTTTAAATCTTTTATTAATCTCATAAGAACCATATTTTCCATCTCCTATTATAGGAAGACCAATATGTGCTAAATGTGCTCTTATTTGATGAGTTCTTCCAGTATGAAGGTTAACATCTAATAGACTTATTTTTTTATCTATATTAGAATCTATAACTTTATAAGAAGTTTTTATTTTTACATAGCCTTTTTGATTTGAATCAGAAATATATACAATAGCTTTTTTACTATCTTTAAATAAATATGCATCAATAGTTTTTTCGCTTGACTTACTTAATCCATAGCAAAGAGCAATATAATGTTTTTCAATTTCTTCATTTTTAAACTTCGAAATTAATATATCTAATGCTTCTTGATTTTTAGCATATAAAACAAGGCCACAAGTATTAATATCTATTCTGTGACATGGTTTTATAAAACTATAATTCTTTTCTTCCAATTCAGTTAGTGAAGAAGGACCTTCTACTTCTAATCCAACAGGCTTATTAAATACAACAATATTTTCATCCTCAAAAACTACAGGAATACTAATATTGTTACTAACACCATTTAGAATATCATCAGTAATATAAACTTTAATTACATCATTTGAATGAATTAGAATATCTTTAGAAATACGTACATCATTTACACGAATATCTTTTTTTCTTAAAGCTTTATAGATGTTATTTAATTTTAAATGGGGAAAAGTAGAAGATAAATATGTAATTAGTTTTTTATTATCGTCTTTATTAGCTACTATTAATTCTTTCATGGCTTTTTTATATCATAAAAGAGAGAAAAAGTATATATTTAATTTTTCAATTATTGTTGACAAAAGTAATAAAATAATATAAAATAATTCTTGTGAGTAGCAAATAATGTGCAGGTGTAGTTCAATGGTAGAATGTCAGCCCTCCAAGCTGAAAATACGGGTTCGATTCCCGTTACCTGCTCCAAATAAATCAATCAGTAATGATTGATTTTTTTTTATTATGTGCGACGATTGA
>DGSM01000028.1 GCA_002393975.1 Clostridiales bacterium UBA4362 | reverse complement strand
TAATTGATTCTACTCTGACAAGTTCTTTGTCATCAACTTTGTCTGCATATTGTCCCATTCCAGGGATTAATTTCATAATTGATGAAAGTGGTCCCATCTTTTTGATTTGTCTTAGTTGAGCTAAGTAATCATTAAGATCCATTTCCTTATTTTTCATCAATTTCTTTTCAAGTTTCTCAGCTTCTTCTTGAGAGATTGTTGCTTCTGCTTGTTCAATTATTGAAAGTACATCACCCATTCCCAATATTCTAGAAGCCATTCTATCTGGATGAAATTCTTCAAATTCATTTAACTTTTCACCTGTTCCTATGAATTTGATTGGTTTTCCTGTAACCTTCTTTACAGAGATTGCAGCACCACCTCTTTCATCACCATCAAGTTTTGTAAGAATTACACCATCAATTCCAAGATCTTCATCAAATTTTTGTGCAACATTTACTGCTTCTTGTCCAGTCATTGAGTCAACTACAAGCATTATCTCATGTGGATGAACACCCGATTTGATATCTTTAAGCTCTTGCATCAATTTTTCATCTATTTGAAGACGTCCTGCAGTATCTAAGATAATGGTGTCGCATAGCTTTGATATAGCAACTTCTTTTGATTGTCTTGCAACTCTAGCAACATCTTTTGCATTTCTATCTGCAAAAACTGGAATTGATAATTGTTTTCCTATTGTTTCCAACTGATCTATAGCAGCTGGTCTATATATATCTAGTCCTACAAGAAGTGGTTTCTTTCCTTGTTTTCTTATAAGGTTAGCAAGTTTTCCTGCTGTAGTTGTTTTACCAGATCCTTGTAGACCTATTAGCATAATTATTGTTGGTGGATTTTGTGAAAAAGCAATTTTACTGTCAGTTCCACCTAAAAGATCTATTAATTCATCTTTAACTATTTTTACTACTTGTTGTCCTGGAGTCAGTGATTTAAGTACATCTTGTCCAAGTGCTTTGTCATGTATCTCTTTTACGAAATCTTTAACAACTTTATAGTTAACATCTGCTTCTAGAAGTGCTAATTTTACTTCTCTAAGCATTTCATCTAGTTCTTTCTCATTAATTCTACTTTGGCCTCTTAACTTTTTTGTAAAGGCTTGTAGCTTTTCTGATAAACTTTCAAAAGCCATGCTTTTTCCTCCAAAACGTACTTTTTAATCTATTTGTTTTAATAGTTTATTTATAGTGTCTATATCTTTTTGTGTAATTTTATTTGATAAGATATCTTGTATCTTATCAATTTTATTTTTTCTTGATTCATGGTCACTTAATATGTGAAGTTTTTCCTCATATTCAAGTAATTTCTTTTCACCTTTTTTTACATTATCTAAGACAGCTTGTCTTGATATATCAAATTTTTCTGCAATTTCCGTTAAAGACATATCATCATTATAATAATTGTCTAATATTTCTAATTGCCTTTCGGTTAAAAGAGAACCATATATTCCAAGTAAAATACTTAGTCTTACATGTTCAATCATATCTTTACCTCTTTTTATTTTGTAAAGCATTATTACTTTACACCTTTTTCGCCAAAATGTCAAGTATTTTTGCTTTATTTCTATAAAAAAACAGGTTTGAACCAATTACGGTTCAAGCCTGTTTTAGGTATGCTTCAGATTTGCGGCAGACGCTTCATGAAGTCATCCGCTTTGGACTTCTCGCTGAAGGGGAAAGAAATATAGATATGCTCATTCCTGTTTTCGAAATGGGCATTAGTAACCCCCATACGTCTTGCCTCTCTGAGTAGCCTTATTACTCTCTCAACTTCCTCCTTGTAGGAGTCATCTTCGGTAATGATATTGCAGAAATATGTATCTGCTCCATCAACCGTCTGACCTCCTCCAAAGCAAATCCGCTTGCGAAAAGGAAGCTTCAAAGTAATAGTAATCCGCTCAAATTCAATCATTTCAACATGCACCCTTTCTATTCTAAGTTTCCCTTAGAAAATAGCCTGAAAAAAACGGCTTTAATTAGTATACCATATTTTTGCCTCTAATTCAACACTATCAAGCTTTCTTGTCTTTTTTAGCAAAATATGGTATAATTTAAGTATCGTACTTTGAAAAGTTACATGTCTATGATTCATATAGGAGGTATGTCCATGTTTACTATCAGTACTATCTTCAGAGCTATCATGCTCATGAAGCTTGGCATCCTTGGTATCATTATTAAGGTTGTCTTTGTCATTCTTTATCTCCTTTTCCTGCTGTACGCGTTCCGGCGCTACAACATGGGAACTGCCCCATTCGGCAAGAGAGCAGAAGATTTCCAGACCCCGTTCGTTGCTACTGCTTTAGTCACTGCTATTTTCGCTATCCTGCTTGATCTGTGGAAAGGCCCTCTTGTTATTATCCTCATGATTGTTTGCGAAATTGCATTAATCATTTGGTGTATTGCAAGAGTAAGCGAATTCAGTTCAGAGATTTCGATCATAGCCAATGTAGTATTTTGGTTTATTGTAGCCATATGTGTTGGCCAAATCGGCATGTTGTTTGCCTACGCAATCATCGCATCGATTATCCTTGTCGCGGTACTTTTCTTTGTATTCGTGTACGTTATCGCCAGCGAGCTTGGCTCGTTCTAAACCAAAAGCCCACCAGTCAAAAGCTGGTGGGTTATTTTTTGTTTTATTATTTTAATATTTATATATTCTATTGTTTCTTTATCTACTAGAATTGTACTTTAGATTTTCTAGTACTATATTTTCTTCTTATTGATACTACCATTAATATAGCAGCAATTCCTATTAATCCAATTGATAAGTATTTTTGTAGATTTATATCACCTGTCTTTGGATTTCCTGTTCCTGCTTCTATATTATCTATAGCATCTACTGATTCGCTAAATCCTTCTGCATCTGTTAATGCTATCTCGCCAACTGTTTTTGCTTCAATTGCATATGGTAGTACTGCTGTTGCATATAAGTCTAGATTCTTAGTGGTACTATAATCATACATTTTATCTATATTTTCTATTGTATAGTTCCATGTAATTGTTTTTGTTTTAGCATCATATGTTCCATCATCTAAGTTTGATTTTGCTTCATCTATTGCAAATGGTAGTGTTGTTGTTAATACTACATCAGCATTTCCTGAATATTTCTTTATTGATGCATTATAATCTATTCTATATTTTACATTATTTTTTTCTCTATCAGCTAAAGATCTCATTTTTACTTTTGAGCTAATCTCTGGAGCAATGTATGTATTGTTAATTACAAATCCATCTTGGTTTGATTCAAAGAATTTTAAATCTCCATCTTTTCCTTCGCTATATGCAAGTGTATATGTGATTTCATTTCCATTATCATCTAAAGTTGGATATTCTCCAAAATCATATTCCCATGTATCTTCATCTACAGCATTATCTTTAGTAATAACTTGTTCTTTAACAACATTAGAACCATTCATTAGTTTTAATACAAATGATTCTGGAATTTTTCCTTCTGCATTTATCCAATTTACGGTTGCTTTATAATTTTGTTGTGGAATAGTAGTATCATAAAGAGCAATTATTATTACTTGGTTTGGAGCAATTGACCTTACCTTTTTCACACGACCACTATTTTCTGTTTGGGCAATAACCTTTACATTTGTTCCTTTTCCATTAACTAAAGTTTCTATATATAGATCATTTGAATCATATGTAGAAGGTACACTTCTTGTTACAATTTTGCTAACATAACTTTCAACTATATTATCATAAAAAGTTGCATAGAAAACTGCACCATATGTTCTATTTGGTTTAAATTTACTTATAGTAGGTAATTCAAAATCAATAGGATCTCTATCAAATGTATCATTATTGTTATTATAAAGAGCTCCCGTACCAAAACTGCTTGATTCAAATAAATCATCAAAAGAATCCATATTATTTAATTGTTCTAGTGTTTCTGAATAAGGAACATCTGTCTCTAGCCAATATAGAAAATCATAGGTTTCAAACTCATGTTCAGTTGGACTTGTATATGTAAAATCATAGTCAAAACTTGGCTTTTCTCCTATAGCTGGTTCTATTACATCATTTATTTCTATTTCAAATTCTGCTGGATTTGTAAGTGCAAATGCTGGTTTTATTATTGAGAACACTAGGCTTAAAATCATAATAAAACATAATACTTTATAAATTCTGTTTGTTTTTTTCATTTGAGTCTCCTTAAATATATTTTTTCTAATTTATCACTTACAATTTTATTTTTACATAAAAAATACTTCAATGAATAATTCATAAATATAAAGAATTTGTAGCTTTGTTGTAACTTTTGCACGCAAAAAAAGAAGGCTGAGAGAATCTCTTCTCTTGCCCTCTTTTCGTCAAAAAATAATGATTAAAATGACGATGAGTATGATGGCACCGATTAGTACTACCTTTCCTATGGTGTAGTTCCACAGGATGGCTATTAAGCCCAGAAGGCCTACGACCAATAAAGAAATCGGAATACCATATAAAATTGCTACAAGGTCTTTCACTAACACATTATTGCCAGCGATTTTCGGAACAATCACGAGCGCTAGGATAAATAGAATGAAAACAACAATGTAGAAAATAGCAGCACCTACTTTTCTCATGAAAACACCTCCATATAGACCAAATTCAATGTACAGTTACATATATTATAATACTTTTTACATATTTTGTCAATTTTTGTTAATTTTGCGTTTTTCTATAAAAAGTTGTATGATTACAACATGAAGAAAGAAGAAATAAATAATATAATTGATACTTTATTAAAAGAATATCCTAATACAAAAGGATCTCTTAATTTTAACAATCCATTTGAAATTTTGGTTGCAGTTTGCCTTTCTGCTCAATGTACAGATGAAAGAGTAAATCAAGTTACCCCTGCACTATTTAAAAAATATGGCACTCCTAATCTAATGGCAAAAGCAGATATAAAAGATATTGAACAGTTAATACATTCATGTGGTTTTTATAAAAATAAGGCTAAAAATCTTAAAGCAGCAAGTCAAAAGATCATAGATGATTATAATGGAGAAGTTCCTCACTCTATGGAAGAACTAATTACAATTCCTGGTGTTGGTAGAAAAAGTGCAAATGTAATAATGCTTGAAGCTTTTGGAGATGCTCAAGGAATAGCTGTTGATACACATTGCAAGCGCTTATCTAATAGAATCGGTCTAAGTAAAGAAATTGAACCATCAAAAATAGAGCAAGACTTATTAAAAAAGATTCCTAAAACATATTGGGCCAAAATAAATCACTTGTTTATAGATCATGGTAGAAAAGTATGTAAAGCTCCAAAGCCACTTTGCGAGAATTGTGTTATAAAAAATAAATGTGAATATTATAAAAAAGAAAAA
>DGSM01000010.1 GCA_002393975.1 Clostridiales bacterium UBA4362 | reverse complement strand
CATATGGGTGATAAAGCTTACTTTATTGCTATACCAACTTCATCTGGAACAGGTTCAGAAGTAACACCATTTGCAATAATTACTGATGATGAAACAGGAATAAAATATCCAATTGCAGATTATGAACTATTACCTGATATGGCAATAGTTGATGTCAACATATTAAAAAATGCACCAAAAGGCTTAACATCTGCTTCTGGAATAGATGCAGTAACACATTGTTTAGAAGCATTAGCTTCAATGATGGCTACTCCTTTTTCAGATTCAATGGCATTAGAAGCTTTAAAAATGTTATTCGATTATTTACCAAGAGCATACGAAAATGGAGAGACAGATTTAGAAGCAAGAGAAATGGTAGGAACAGCTGCTACAATGGCTGGTATGGCTTTTGCAAATGCGTTTTTAGGAATAAGCCATAGTCTAGCACATAAGTTAGGAGCATATCATAATATTGCTCATGGAATAGCAAATGCATTAGTTATAGATGATGTAATTAGATTTAATTCTGTTGATGTTCCAACTAAAATGGGAACTTTCCCTCAATATGATCATCCAAAGGCAATAAAGAAATATGTAAGAGCTGCTGAAACAATTGGCGTTTGGGGAAATAATGATGAAGAAAAAGTAAATGGCCTAATTGGAAGACTAGATGAATTAAAAGAGAAAATTGGAATTAAGAAAACTATTAGGGATTATGGAGTTACAGAGGAAGACTTCTGGGCAACATTAGATGAGATGAGTGAAAATGCATTTAATGATCAATGCACAAGCACTAACCCTCGTTATCCATTAATAGAGGAAATGAAAACATTATATATAAGAAGTTTCTATGGAAATGAATATGATAGTAGATTTCCAGACAGAGAAAAGATATTTTAGGTAAGAGGTGAATATGGAATTTAGATTAGATAATCTTGAAGTTGAAAGAAAAAATAAATCAGTTTATTCAGAAGATGGAAAAACTATAAAGCTTTTTGCAGAAGGCTATCCTTCTTCTAAAGTTCTTAATGAAGCAATTAATCTTGCTAAAGTTGAAGAGAGTACAGATCTTCAAATTCCTAAACTAGTAGAAGTAGGAAAGATAGGCAATAGATGGGCATTAGTTATGGAATATATTGAAGGAGAACCATTAAGCAAATTAATGGAAGCTCATCCTGAAAGAGAAGATGCTTATTTAAAATTTTTAGCTGAAGTACAAATATACGTACTATCAAAAAATGTTTCTATGTTACCAGTATTAAAAGAAAAATATAGAAGAAAAATATCGGAAAGTAATGATATTTCAGAAGATGCTAAATTTGAATTACTACAAAGATTAAATGGAATGAAAAATCATACTAAGCTTTGTCATGGAGACTTTGGCCCTAGCAATGTAATTATTAAATCAGATGGAAAATATGCAATAATTGATTGGGCACATGCAACCCAAGGAAATGCTTCTGCCGATATAGCTAAAACATATATAAACTTTTATTCGAGAAATCAAGAAGAACTAGGAGAAAAATATCTTAACTTAGTTTCTGAAAAATCTAAAATAAATAAAGAGTATATACAAAGATGGTTGCCTATAGTAGCAGCAGCATACCTTGATCAAGAAAATGAAAATAAAGAACTTCTTAAGAAATGGTCTGATATAGTAGATTTTACTTAAAATATTATTAATACAATAAAGCCTTAATACTTATTAGGTATTAAGGCTTTAAAATTTCTAATTTATAATTAATAATTTAGAATTAAAATTTTATAAGTTTAACACATTCGATTTCTTTATTTAATAATGAACTGAACTTATCTGCATCTTCAGGAGAACCTACAATTGAACCATAATGTGTTGGAACTGCAATCTTAGGATGAATATCATTTGCAAGCTTTGCTGCTTCTTCTGCATTCATAGTGTAAGTTCCACCAATTGGCAACAAAGCTACATCACATTCTACGCGAGATGCTTCATGGCTATAATCAGTATCACCAGCTATATAGTAAGTAACATCATTTAATTTAATAATATAACCAATCCATCCATTTTTACGTGGGTGGAATTCTTTTAGTTTATTAAAAGCTGGAATAGTATCAAATTCTATATTTTCAACTTTATAGTGAGCATTTGGTAGTGCTATTGTAATGTCATCTTCGTTGAATCCTAAAGAAACTGTTTTATCAAAAAGGTCTGTTGTAATTACTATTTTAGTATTTTCTTTTTTTACTTTATTTATATCTTCAGGAGAAAAATGATCATAATGACTATGAGTTATTAATATATAATCAGCATCATGTCTTTCTTCAGGGATTTTAAAAGGATCAAAATATAAAACCATATTATTACAGGTTATTTTTATACTACTATGAGTATTTATAGAAACATTTTCTAACATAAAAACCTCCAAAAATAATTTAGTTTAATTATAATATTTAAATAATGAAATAACAAGCTTGGATATTGCTACAAAAACTCGAAAAAAGCTTGACTTTTTGGGTCTGAGATTATATAATAAATAGGCATGTAAAATCGCGTTGAAATAGAATGTGGCTACACACCTTGAAACACAGGCGATGGAGGGAACTTCTATGGAGTATGTCGTGGCAAAGACCAGGCGGTAAGTTTAAGATTATAAGCACTTATCCCAAAATATTCATGCGTATTTTTGGGATTTTATGATGTTATATTATGAAACACCAGGGTGCGTTCATAACTTCCGACCAAAAACAATCAGGAGGTAAAGAAATGGCAGAGAAAACTTCAGAAAAGAAAGAAGCAAAAAAGCCAGTAGCAAAGAAAGCTACAAAACCAGCTGCAAAGAAAGAAACTAAAGCAGCAAACGCTAAGAAAGCAAACACAGAAGAGAATGTAACAAGAGTTGGAAAGAGTGACAAGATTAGAATAAGACTTAAAGCTTATGATCATGTTATCCTAGAACAGTCTGCTGAAAGAATAGTAGATACTGCTAAGAAAACAGGAGCTAAAGTTTCAGGACCTATTCCACTACCAACAGACAAAGAAATAGTTACTATTCTTCGTTCACCACACAAACATAAGGATTCTAGAGAACAATTTGAATTAAGAACTCATAAAAGAGTAATCGATATTTTATATCCTACTCAAAAAACAGTTGATTCAATTGCAAAAATAGAATTACCTGCAGGTGTTGATATCGAAGTTAAATATTAATAGTTTTAATTAAATTTTTCTTTAAAAATTTAAAAAGCCAAGCTAGCAGGTAATGTTTCTACATTAATATATATAAATATATTATAAGATTTTTAAATTAATAATAAATTAAGTGCTAGCCAATAGGAGGAAAAATGAAAGCATTAATCGGAAGAAAAATCGGAATGACTCAGATTTTTGATGACGAAGGTCATGTTGTTCCAGTTACAGCTATCGAAGTAGGACCTTGCACAATTACTCAGATTAAAACTGAAGAGCAAGATGGATACACAGCTGTTCAATTAGGTTTTGGAGAAGTAAAAGAAAGCAAATTAACAAAACCAGCTAAGGGTAAATTTGCAAAAGCAAATGTTACACCTAAAAAACATTTAAAAGAATTTAGAGTAGACTCAGTTGAAGGAATGAATGTTGGAGATGAATTAAAAGCTGACACATTCGCAGCTGGAGATAAAGTTGACGTACAAGGAACATCAAAAGGAAAAGGATTCCAAGGTGTTATCAAACGTTGGGGTCAACATAGAGGACCAATGGGACATGGTTCTATGTATCATAGAAGACCAGGTTCTATGGGACCAACATCTACACCAGGTAGAGTTTTCCCAGGAAAACACTTACCAGGACATATGGGAGATGTTACTGTTACAGTACAAAATCTTGAAGTAGTAAAAGTTGATTTAGACAAGAATGTTATTTTAGTAAAAGGAAGTGTTCCTGGAGCTAAAGGTTCTATTCTTAAAGTTAAATCAAGTGTGAAAACTAAGAAGGAGGTATAATCGATGGCTAAGATAGAAGTATTAAACGTACAAGGCAAAAAAGTCAAAGATTTAGACTTAGATGATAAAGTTTTCGCTATTAAACCTAATACTAACGTAATTCATGAAACAGTAGTTAATTACCTTGCAAATCAAAGACAAGGTACACAAAGTACTAAAACAAGAAGCGAAGTAAGCGGTGGTGGTAGAAAACCATGGAGACAAAAAGGAACAGGACGTGCTAGACAAGGTTCTATCAGAGCACCACAATGGATTAAAGGTGGTATCGCTTTAGGACCAAAACCACGTACTTATTCATATAAGATTAACAAGAAAGAAAGAGACTTAGCTGTTAGATCAGTTTTAAGCTCAAAAGTTTCTGAAAAAGAAATGACAGTTCTTGATAAATTAGAATTAAAAGAAATCAAAACAGCAGAAGTAGCTAAGATTTTAGGAACACTTAAATTAGAAGGAAAAACACTAGTTGTTTTAGATGCTCCTAATAAAAATGTTCAAAGATCAGCTAGAAATATTGAAGGAGTTAAAGCTTTAACAGTTGATACATTAAATGTATATGATCTAGTTAATTACACTAACTTACTTATTACAGAAAGTGCTGTTAAAAAATTAGAGGAGGTATATAGATAATGTTACCTGAAGAAGTAATAATAAAACCAGTTGTTACTGAAAAAAGTAATGACGCTATGCAACTATCAAAATATACCTTTAGAGTTAACAAGAAAGCTACAAAGGTAGATATAAAAAGAGCAGTTGAAAAATTGTTCGAAGTAAAAGTTCTTAAAGTTAACACAATCAATGTTGATGGAAAGAAAAAGAGAGTTGGAAGAAATGTTGGAAAAACATCTGATTGGAAAAAAGCAGTTGTTACAATAGATTCTAATCCAAGCGAGAAGTCTTATTTAGACAAGAACGGCAAAGCTAAGAAATTAGGAAAGAAATATAAAGATTCAATAGATGAATTTGCCGGAGCTTAATTATAATAATTAATTAAGTAATTAAATTATCTAGAAAAAACTAGGAAAATAAATATTAAAGGAGAAATTTTAACAATGGGAATCAAGAGATTTAGACCTACAACCCCATCTTTAAGAAATACAACTGTATCAGATTTTTCTGAAATCACAAAGAAAACTCCTGAAAAATCTCTTTTAGCTGTTAAGAAAGAAAAAGCTGGAAGAAATGCTCAAGGAAAAATTACAGTTAGACATCAAGGTGGCGGAAACAGACAAAAATATAGAATTATTGATTTTAAAAGAAATAAAGAAGATATGAATGCAGAAGTAATTGGAATCGAATATGATCCAAATAGAACTGCTAACATAGCACTTATCAAATATGAAGACGGAACACTTAGCTACATAATCGCTCCAAAGGGATTAAAAGTAGGAGCTACAGTTGTTTCATCTGATAAAGCAGACATCATGCCAGGAAACTGCATTAAGCTTGCTAACATACCACTAGGTACATTAGTACATAATATTGAATTAAACCCTGGACAAGGTGCTAAACTTGCAAGAGTTGCAGGACAATCTGCACAACTTATGGCTAAAGAAGGTAAATATGCTACATTAAGACTTCCTTCAGGAGAAATGAGAAGAGTTTTAGCAAATTGTAAGGCTACAATCGGTGTTATTGGTAATGAAGAACACGAAAACATTAAATTAGGAAAAGCAGGAAGAACTAGAAACTTAGGCAAGAGACCAGAAGTTAGAGGTTCTGCAATGAACCCTAATGACCACCCTCATGGAGGTGGAGAAGGAAAAGCTCCAGTTGGACATAGTGGACCTATGACACCTTGGGGTAAACCAGCTCTTGGATATAAGACAAGACCAAAACACAAAAAATCAAATAGATTAATAACAAAGAGAAGAAAATAAAATCTAATTGAAAGGAGATTTGAGAAGATATGTCAAGATCTAGCAAAAAGATGCCATATATTGCTCCAGAGCTTTTAAAAAGAGTTGAAGCAATGAACGAGAGTGGAAACAAAGAAGTTATTAAGACATGGTCTAGAGCTTCTACAATTTATCCACAAATGGTAGGACTTACAATTGCTGTACATGATGGAAGAAAACATGTTCCTATATATATAACTGAAGAAATGATTGGACACAAACTAGGAGAGTTTGCTCCAACAAGAACATTTAAAGGACATTCAGGATCAAAGAATACAACAAGTGCTAATTAATTTAGCCAAAATGGATTTAAAATTTAAAGGAGGAAAATAAAGTGGCAGACGAGAAAGAAAAGAAAGCAGCATCAAAACCAGCTGCATCTAAAAAAGCTACAACTTCAAAAGCTAACACAAAGTCTACTACAACTGCTAAAGCTCCAGCTAAATCAGCTCCTAAAGCTGCACCAAAAGCTGAAGCAAAGAAAGATACAACTGCTAAAACAAAAGCTCCTAAAAAGGAAGAAACAAAGGCAGCTGTTAAAACAGCAAATGCTTCTAAGAAAGAAGCTAAAGCAAGTAAAGTAGAAGTAGATGAATTAGTAGCAACAGCTACTGTTAAATATGAGAGAATTTCTAGCAGAAAAGTTGCAATTGTTGCAAATTTAATTAGAGGAAAGAACGTAGATGAGGCTATGGCTATCCTTAAATTTACTAGAAAAGCAGGATCAGAAGTTTTAATAAAACTATTAAAATCTGCAATTGCTAATGCAGAAAATAATAAAAATATGACTCATAGCAAATTATATATTGCAGAAATATATTCTAACCAAGGACCAACTCTAAAGAGAATTAGACCAGCTGCTAAAGGTAGCGCAGTTAGAATTAGAAAAAGAACAAGCCATACTACAATAGTATTAAGAGAAAGAGACTAATAAGGAGGAGAAAAATCAAATATGGGACAAAAAGTAGATCCTCGTGGATTTAGAGTTGGTGTTATTAATGACTGGAATTCAAAATGGTATGCAGATACAAAACATTTTGGAGATTATGTTGTTGAAGACCACAAAATTCGTGAGTATGTAAAGAAAAAACTATATGCTAGTGGAATTTCAAAAATTGAAATTGAAAGAACACAAAGATTCGTTAAAGTTAACATATTTACAGCAAAACCTGGTATCGTTATTGGTAAAGGTGGAGCTTTAGCTGAAAATCTAAAAGCTGATTTAGAGAAAATGATTAGTAAGCAAGTTAACTTAAACATTGTTGAAGTTAAAGACGTTGATGTTAATGCACAATTAGTTGCAGAAAACGTTGCTAACCAACTTGAAAGAAGAATCTCATTCAGAAGAGCTATGAAGCAATGCATGCAAAGAACAATGAAAGCAGGAGCTTTAGGAATAAAGATTGCTGTTTCAGGAAGACTTGGTGGAGCAGATATGGCTAGAACTGAATTCTATAAAGATGGAACAGTTCCTCTTCAAACATTAAGAGCTGACATTGACTATGGATTTGCAGAAGCAAATACAACATATGGAAAAGTTGGTGTTAAAGTTTGGATTTATAAAGGAGAGATTCTTCCTCAAAAGAAACAAGTAAAAGTAGAAGGAGGAGAAGCAGATGCCATTGATGCCAAAAAAGACTAAGTTCAGAAAACTTCAAAAAGGTAGAAACAGAGGTAAAGCTACTAGAGGTAACGTAATTACTGATGGACAATATGGCTTAGAAGCTCTTGAACTTGGATTAATAAAATCAAACCAAATTGAAGCTGCCCGTGTTGCTATGACACGTTACATCAAAAGAGGTGGTAAAGTTTGGATTAAAATATTCCCAGATAAACCTATGACAAGTAAACCTATCGGTACTCGTATGGGTAAAGGAAAAGGTGGTGTTGAATACTGGGTAGCACCTGTAAAACCAGGAAGAATAATGTTTGAGTTAGCTGACGTAACAGAAGATGTTGCTCGTGAAGCATTAAGACTTGCTGGAAGTAAGCTACCAATCAAGACCAAATTTGTAAAGAAAGAAGCAGGCGAGGTAGAGTAAGATGAAGATTAATGAAATTAAAAAAATGTCTTTATCAGATCTAGAAAAAGAATTAGGAGAACTAAAACAAGAATTGTTTAAACTAAGATTTAGTTTAGCAACAAACGGCCTTGATAATCCTATGAAAATTAAAGAAGTGAAGAAAGACATTGCAAGAATAAATACAGTTATTACTGAGAAAAAATTAGCAGCGAAAGGAGAAGAATAATGTCAGAAGAAACAAGAAATCTTCGTAGAACAATGGTTGGAAAAGTTGTATCAGACAAGATGGACAAATGCATCGTAGTTGCCGTTGAAAGAAGTAAGATGGATCCTACATATGGAAAAATCAAAAAAGTTACTTATAAATTAAAAGCACGTGACGAGAACAACGAAGCACATGTTGGAGATACAGTAAAAGTTATGGAAACTAGACCATTGTCAAAAGAGATTAGATGGAGACTAGTAGCTGTTACAGAGAAGGCAGTTATAAAATAATAAAATTTAGAAGGAGGCAAATTTACTATGGTACAGCAACAAACAAGACTTAAAGTAGCTGACAACACTGGGGCTAAAGAATTAATGGTAATTAGATGCCTTGGTGGATCTTATAGAAAATATGCAGGCGTTGGAGACATCGTAGTTGCTTCAGTTAAGACAGCAACTCCAGGTGGAGTAGCTAAGAAAGGTGATGTAGTTAAAGCTGTTATAGTTAGAACTAAGAAACCTATCAGAAGAGCAGATGGAACAATGGTTAGATTTGATGAAAATGCAGCAGTTATTATAAAAGAAGATAAGACACCACAAGGAACTCGTATCTTTGGACCTGTTGCAAGAGAACTTAGAGATGGTGAATATATGAAGATTCTTTCTTTAGCACCAGAGGTTCTATAAAATTTAGATTATTAGATTAAAAGAGAGGTATTATAATGAAATTAAAGAAAGGTGATAATGTAAAAGTACTTTCTGGAAATGATAAAGGTGTTACTGGTGAAGTACTTGAAGTTCTACCTAAAGCAAATAAAGTCATTGTAAAAGGTGTCAACATTAGAAAAAGAGCAACAAAACCTAGAAAAGCAGGAGAAGAAGGTGGCATTATTTCATCAGAGCATCCTGTAGATGCATCAGTTGTTAACATTGTATGTCCAAAATGTGGAAAAGCAGTTAAGATTGGATACAAAGTTGACGGAGATAAAAAGACACGTATTTGCAAGAATTGCGGAGCAGAACTTAAATAGAATGATTTCTAGAAAGGAGGATTAAACAACTAATATGGAATATTTAAGAGAAGAATATGAGAAGAAAATAGTTCCAGCATTAATGAAAAAGTTTAACTATAAATCAGTTATGGAATGCCCAAAACTAGATAAAATAGTTATTAATATAGGTTTAGGAGATATCAAAGATGATCCTAAAACATTAGAAGGAGCAATCAAAGATTTAAGTGCTATTACTGGTCAAAAACCAATAATTACAAAATCTAAGAAAGCTATTGCCGCTTTCAAATTAAGAGCAGGCGCTAATATTGGTGTTAAAGTTACATTAAGAAAAGGAAAAATGTATGATTTTGCATACAAATTCTTCAATGTAGCATTACCAAGAGTTAGAGACTTTAGAGGAGTTTCAAATGATTCTTTTGATGGAAGAGGAAACTATTCAATAGGTGTTAAAGAACAATTAATTTTCCCTGAAATTGAATATGATAAAATCGATAAAGTTAGAGGAATGGATATAATCTTTGTTACAACAGCAAAGACAGACGAAGAGGCAAGAGAGCTATTATCATTGCTTGGTATGCCTTTCAAGAAATAGTAGAAGGAGGAAAGCATAAAATATGGCTAAGAAGTCTTTAAAAGTTAAACAAGCTAAGGTTCAAAAATATAAGACTAGAGAATATAATAGATGCAAAATTTGTGGAAGACCACATGCATATATTAGAAAATATGGAATTTGTCGTGAGTGCTTTAGAGAATTAGCACATAAGGGAGAAATTCCAGGTGTTAAAAAAGCTAGTTGGTAAACCGATATATATAAAATCAGAAAGAAGGAGGTTAATAAGTTGAATATAACAGATCCAATAGCAGATATGCTTACAAGAATCAGAAATGCTAATAGCGCTAGACATCTAACAGTAGATGTACCAGCTTCTAAAATTAAGAAAGCTATTGCTGATATCTTAGTTGAAGAAGGATATTTAGCAGCATGTGAAGAAATCAAGGACAACAAACAAGGTGTTCTTAGAATCACATTAAAATATGATAGTCATGGAAAAAGAGTTATTTCAGGTTTAAAGAGAATTAGTAAACCTGGTTTAAGAATATATGTTCCATGTGAAGACCTACCACAAGTATTAAATGGCTTAGGTACAGCTTTAATTTCTACATCTAAAGGAATTAAGACTGATAAAGATGCAAGAAACGAAGGCCTTGGCGGAGAGGTTATTGCATATATTTGGTAATTTTTAAGAAAGGAATGGATACTAAAAATGTCTAGAATAGGAAATAAAACTATAACTATACCAGCTGGTGTAACTGTAGAAGTTAATGGCAATCATGTAGTAGCAAAAGGTCCTAAGGGAACTATTGAAAAAGATTTTCATCCAGCAGTAAAGGTTGAGGTTGAAGGTGAAGTTGCTAAAGTTACCATAGATAATCCAGCAAATGGATATATACATGGAACAATGAGAACTGTACTAGCTAACATGATAGAAGGTGTTAATAATGAATTTACAAAAACACTTGAAATCAATGGTGTTGGTTATAGAGCACAAAAACAAGGAAATAATTTACTTATGAACTTAGGCTATTCTCATCCAGTTGTTGTAGAACCACCAGAAGGAATTACTTTTGATGTTCCAGATGCTAATACAATTATCGTTAGAGGTATTAGTAAGGAAGTAGTTGGTCAAACAGCAGCAGTTGTAAGAATGAAGAGACCACCTGAGGTTTATAAAGGAAAAGGAATTAAATATGCTGATGAGCATATTAGAAGAAAAGTCGGAAAGACAGGAAAATAATAAATAACCTTTAATTATTTAGAAAGGAGCGAAAATTTAATGCGTAAGATTATTGACAGAAAATCTGAAAGAATCAGAAGACATAAAAGAGTACGTAATAAAATAAGTGGAACAGCTGAATGCCCAAGATTATGTGTATTTAGATCAAATTCTGGTGTATATGCACAAATCATTGATGATGACAAACAAGTTACTTTATGCGCAGCTTCAACACTTGATAAAGAAGTTAAAACAAAACACGCTAATATCGAAGCAGCTAAAGAAGTAGGAGCTTTAATCGCTAAGAGAGCTAAAGCTAAGAAAATTAATGATGTTGTTTACGATAGAGGTGGATATATCTATACTGGTGTTGTAAAAGCACTAGCAGAAGCAGCAAGAGAAGGCGGACTTAATTTTTAATTTGAGAAAAGGAGGAAATCAAAGTGGCAGACAGACAAAATAATAACAAACGTGAGAGAGAAGATGAATATAATGAGAAAGTTGTTGCCATCAACAGAGTTGCAAAAGTTGTAAAAGGTGGTAGAACTTTCAGATTTAGCGCAGTTGTTGTTGTCGGAGATGGAAAAGGACACGTAGGTGTTGGAAATGGAAAAGCAGCTGAAGTTCCAGAAGCTATCCGTAAAGCAATTGATGAAGCTAAGAAAAATCTTATAGAAGTTCCAATCGTTGGAACAACAGTTCCTCATGAATATATTGGTAAATTCGGCGCAGCTAGCGTTATGCTAAAACCTGCTAAAGAAGGTACAGGACTTATCAGTGGTGGTGCTGCAAGACCAGTACTTGAACTTGCTGGATACCAAGATGTTAGAACTAAGGTTCTAGGAACAAATAACCCAAGAAACGTTGTTTATGCAACACTTAATGGTTTAAAAGAAATGCAAACAGTCGAATCAGTAGCAGCTAAGAGAGGAATCGCTACTAACGACATTAGATAATTAAATAAGGAGGTGTAAAATTCAATGAAATTAGATGAATTAAAACCAGCTACAAAGAAAACAGCTAGAACTAGAGTTGGACGTGGTATGGGTTCAGGCCTTGGAAAGACATCTACAAGAGGTCAAAAAGGTCAAAAATCTAGATCTGGTGGTGGAGTAAGACGTGGATTCGAAGGTGGTCAAACTCCATTATATAGAAGACTTCCAAAGAGAGGTTTTAATAATAAGAGATTTGCTAACAATTACACAGAAGTAACTTTAAAAATGCTTAATTTAGCTACTACTACTGATGTAGATGCAGAATCACTTATTAAAGATAATATTATAAGCAAAGCAAATGACGGAATCGTAATTATTGCAACTGGTAAATTAGAAAAGAAATTAAACGTTAAAGCTAAGAGATTCACTGCTAAAGCGAAAGAGCAAATTGAAGCTTTAGGTGGAAAGACAGAGGTGATCTAATTGTTTAAATCAATAGCGAACGCTTTTAAAACACCGGCAATACGAAAGAAAATTTTAATTACACTTTTATTGATAGTCATTTTTAGAATCGGATGCTATATTTCAATACCTTTTGTAGATATTATTAATATTCAAGCATCTGCGACAACTACTTCAGTAGAAGATTTAATTAATATAATTTCTGGAGGTGCTTTTTCAAGACTTTCAATATTTGCGATGAGTATCACCCCATATATTACTTCTTCAATTATTGTTCAATTATTGGCAATGATTATCCCAGCTCTTGAAAAAATGACAAGAGATGAAGGAGAAAGAGGAAGAAAGAAAATTGATAGAATAACTAAATTAATAACTGTTGTTCTTGCATCAGTTGAAGCTTTAGGTATTTACTTCTCATACAGAAATCAAAGTATTTTCGTACAAGAAGGAGTATTAACAGCTTTTGTAGTTGTTCTTTCATTGGTAGCAGGATCAATGCTACTTGTATGGGTAGGAGATAAGATTAGTTCAAAGGGAATTGGTAACGGAATATCATTACTAATTTTCTCAGGTATCGTATCTCAACTTCCTGCAGCAATTACAACTCTATATGATAGAGTTATGCCTGAGGGAGTATTTAGTACTAGTGGATTAGTTACAGTAATTCTAATTGTATTAGGAGTATTATTATTAATCACAGGAGTTGTTTTTGTACAATTAGCAGAAAGAAGAATTCCAGTTCAATATTCTAAAAAAGTTGTTGGAAGAAAAATGATGGGTGCACAAAATACACATATTCCAATTAAGCCAGCTATGGCTAACGTTATGCCAATTATTTTTGCATCTTCATTTATGACATTCCCAGCAATGGTTATAGAATTATTTGTTGATGATATAGCTAATAAAACAGGATTTTTAAGAGGATTATATAATCTTTCAATAGCTACATATTCTTCAACAAGTGTTAGCTGGCCATTTACAATTGCAAACGCAATAGTATATTTACTACTTATTATAGGATTTACATATTTCTATACATATGCTACATTTAACCCTGCTGAAGTATCAAATACAATTAAACAAAATGGTGGTTTTATCCCAGGAATAAGAGCTGGAAAACCTACAACTGAGTATTTATCTTCAGTATTATCAAAAATAACTTTATTTGGTGCAGTATTTTTAGCTTTACTTGCAATACTTCCAATGCTTGCTAGAGGAACAGGATTTAATACTGCATTTAGTGGAACTTCATTATTAATTATTGTTGGAGTTGCAATAGAATTAGGAGATCAATTACAATCACAACTTGTAATGAGACATTATAAAGGTTTCTTAAGGAAATAGTTTTATTTAATTTACTTTGCTATAATTGCTGTAGAGAAATCTATAGCAATTATAGAGAAAAGTAAAAAATGTTTTACAAATCAATTTTTAAATTGGAAGGATAAAAATATATGTATATTATAATGTTAGGTGCGCCTGGAAGCGGAAAAGGAACAATAGGAAGATCTTTAAGTGAAGAGTTTGGACTTGTTTATTTAGCGACAGGAGATATATTTAGAGATGCAATTAGCAATCAAACAGAACTTGGAATTAAAGCTCAAGACTATATGAATAAAGGAGAGCTAGTTCCTGACGAGATTACTATTGCTATGGTTGAGAAGAAACTTGATGAACTAGACAATGTTTTATTGGATGGATTCCCAAGAACTTTAGCTCAAGCTGAAAGCTTAAAAGAATTTTTTGAGCAAAAAGGCAAAAAGATTACTGCAGTTATTAATTTAGATGTTCCAGATGAAGACATTATTAAGAGAACATCAAATAGAGTAATTTGCTCAAATAAGGATTGTGGCGCATCATTTAATACTATTTTTATGCCTTCTAAAGTTGAAGGTATTTGCGATAATTGTGGAAGTTCATTAATTAAAAGAAAAGATGATGAACCAGAAACAATTAAAGCGAGACTTGGAACTTATCATGAGATAACAGAACCTTTAATAGATTATTATAGAAAACAAGGTTTGCTTGATTCAATTCCAATAGATATTTATTCTCCTACTACAAGGGAGGATACTACAAAAGCTTCTATTGATAGTGTTAAAGCTAGAATATAGAAATGTATAAAGAGGATTAAGACATGGTAACTATTAAATCAAAAAGTGAAATAGAAAAAATGAGAGAAGCTGGAAGAGTTGCAGATTTAGCTCAAAAGGCTGTTGCAGCAGCTATAAGACCAGGAATCTCTACTTTAGAATTAGATAGAATTGCTGAAGAAACTATGAGAAAAAATGGTGCTTTCCCTGCAGAAAAAGGCTATCCAAGTGGACAAAGAGGAGTGCCTGATTTTCCAGGATCTATATGTGCATCTATAAATGATAATATAATTCATGGGATTCCTAGCAAATTGGCAATTTTAAAAGAAGGTGACATTATATCTATAGACCTTGTTGCATACAAAGATGGATATAATGGAGATTGTTGTAGAACTTATGCTGTAGGACAAATCTCAGAAGAAGCACAAAAATTAATAGATGTTACCAGAGAATCATTTTATGCAGGATTAAAAATGGCAAAACCTGGAAACAGAATAGGCGATATAGGAAATGCAGTTTGTTCATATGTTCAATCACATGGATTTGACGTTATTCATGAATTCGAAGGACATGGAATAGGACAAGAAATGCATGAAGAGCCAGGAGTTCCAAACTATGGAAAACCAGGACATGGAATGAAGCTAGAACCAGGCATGACAATTTGCATTGAACCAATGGTTGTATCAGGTTCACGTGATATATATATTGGTGATGATGGATGGTCTGTTTGGACAGATGATGGAGCTTTGACAGCACACCATGAGAACACTATTTTAATCACAAAAGGTGAACCGGAAATATTGACAAAAAGTTAATATTTTTGTATAATAGAATAGTTATTATAGGGGATTTTGCCCCTTTAAATTGTTTTGTAAAAGAAAGAAGAGAGATATTATGGCTAAGGAAGGCGTTATAGAGGTTGAAGGAGTTGTTTCAGAAGCTCTACCTAATACACTTTTTAGAGTTAAATTAGAAAATGGACATGAAGTTTTAGCACATATCTCAGGTAAACTTAGAATGAACTATATTAAGATTTTACCTGGAGATAAAGTTAAACTTGAGTTATCTCCATATGACCTTACCAAAGGCCGTATTACTTGGAGAGCAAAATAATATGCGAAGTGAGATGCTTTTAAAGTATTTTAAGAGCATCAAAGCCGCCAAATATTTAGAGGCATTTGACTTCACATATTAGAAAAATATAGGAGGAATTTACGATGAAAGTAAGACCATCAGTAAAGAAAATGTGCGATAAGTGCAAAGTTATTAAAAGAAATGGAGTCGTTAGAGTAATCTGCGAAAATCCAAAACACAAACAAAGACAAGGTTAATATTAATATTGTTATATATACCGTTTGCGAGCGGCTGAAATGCAAATGGTATTTATATAAATTAACAAAAGTTTTTCTTAAATGAATAAAGATTATAGAAAAGCGATAAATATTAGTAAAAACCTTTCTTTATTGTGTTTATCATTTTTCCATAATGCATTTCACCTTTATGATTTTAAGGAAATTTATTTTAAAGCAAACTAAATTTTATTTTTAAGAAAGGAAAAAACATGGCACGTATAGCAGGAGTTGATCTACCTAAAGAAAAAAGGGTAGAAATCGGACTAACATACATTTATGGTATAGGTTTAAAAAGATCTCAGAAAATTTTAGCAGATGCAGGTGTTAATCCTGATGTTAGAGTTAAAGATTTAACTGCAGATCAAGAACAAGCAATTAGACAAGCAATGAGTGGCTATCTTGTAGAAGGAGATTTAAGAAGAGAAGTAGCTCTTAATGTTAAATCTTTACAAGAAATGGGATGCTACAGAGGCTTAAGACACAGAAAAGGTCTTCCAGTAAGAGGACAAAGAACAAAAACTAATGCTCGTACAAGAAAAGGACCTAGAAAACTAGTTGCAAAGAGCAAATCAGTAAACGCTAATAAGAAATAAGATTTAAAATTTGAGGAAGGAGAAACTTAAAATGGCTACAAAGCAAGGAGCTAAGAAGACTACTAGAAGAAAAGTTAGCAAAAATATAGAAAATGGTAGAGTTACAATCAAAGCATCTTTTAACAATACTATAGTAACTATATCAGATACTCAAGGAAATGTTATTTCTTGGGCAAGTGCTGGTGAGTTAGGTTATAAAGGCTCTAGAAAGAGCACACCATTCGTAGCAGGAGAAGTTGCTGAAACAGCAGCAAAAGCAGCTATGGAACATGGTTTAAAAAATGTAGAAGTATTTGTTAAAGGACCTGGAGCTGGTCGTGAGACAGCAATCAGATCTCTAGCAACAGCTGGATTAAATGTAACAAGCATTCAAGACGTTACACCAATCCCACATAATGGTTGCAGACCACCAAAAAGAAGAAGAGTTTAATCTAATAGGAGGAATTATAATAAAATGGCAAGATATAAAGACGAACAGTGCCGTATCTGCCGTAGAGAAGGTTGTAAATTATTCCTAAAAGGCGAAAGATGTTACTCAGACAAATGCGCTTTAAATAGAAGAAATTATGGACCTGGATCAAACGGACAGAAAAAAGGCAAACTTTCAGAATATGGTACTCAATTAAGAGAAAAGCAAAAGACCAGATCATATTATGGTGTTGGTGAAAAACAATTTAGAAAATATTTTGAAATGGCAGATAACTCTAAAGGTAAGACAGGTGAAGTTTTACTACAATTATTAGAGTCAAGATTAGATAATGTTGTTTATAGACTAGGTTTTGCTAGTTCAAGAACACAAGCTAGAATGTTAGTTACACATGCAGCTTTTGATGTAAATGGAAAGAAAGTTAACATTCCATCATATTTAGTAAAAGCTGGAGACGTAATCTCAGTTAGAGAGATTAAGAAAGAAAATGGAGCTATCAAACAAGCTATAGAAGCTAACGAATCAAGACCTGTACCAACATGGCTTGAAAAAGATGCTGAAAAAATGACTGGTAAAGTTGTTAGACTTGCAGAAAGAGAAGATATTGATCTACAAGTTGAAGAGCACTTTATTGTTGAGTTATACTCAAAATAATAATGTTTTTGATTATATATTTTATTGGAAGAAGGGCTATATACTTATAATTTGGCTAACCTTGGGGTATATAGCGGAATTCCCTTAAAAGTTTTAGGAGGTATAAATGATAGAATTTGAAAAGCCAAATGTCAAATGCATAGAAATGGACAAGAAAGCACACTATGGAAAGTTTGTATGTGAACCTTTAGAGAGAGGTTATGGTGTTACCATAGGAAATTCTCTTAGAAGAATTTTGCTTTCATCATTACCAGGAAGTGCAATTAAATCAGTTAAGATTGAAGGTGCTCAACATGAATTTACAACAATACCAAATGTTGTAGAAGATGCTACAGATTTAATCTTAAATCTTAAAATGGTAAGATTAAAACTAGATAAAAATGAAGAAAAAAATCTTAGAATAGATTTTAAAGGACCAGGAGAAGTTAAAGCTTCTGATATCATCACAGATGGTTCAGTAGAAATATTAAATCCTGATCAACATATTGCTACAGTTTCTGAAGGCGGAAGACTTCAAATGGATATGGTAGCTGATATGAATAGAGGTTATAATACTGCAGATATGAACAAGTCTGATAACCAACCAATTGGAGTAATAGCAATTGATTCTATTTATTCTCCAGTTAAGAAAGTTAACTATCAAGTTGAAAATACTAGAGTTGGTAAAATGGTAGACTTTGATAAATTAACAATGGAAATCTGGACAGATGGTTCAATGGAACCATTCGAAGCATTAAGCTATGCTGCTAAAGTTATGACAGAGCATTTAAATCTATTTGTAGATTTATCTGATAGTGGTAAAAATACTCAAGTTATGGTTGAGAAAGAAGAAGACAAGAAAGTTAAAGTTTTAGAGATGCCTATCGAAGAATTAGAACTTTCTGTAAGATCTTTCAACTGCTTAAAGAGATCAGGAATATCAACTGTTGGAGATTTAACAAATAAAACAGAAAATGATATGATGAAAGTTAAGAATTTGGGTAAGAAATCATTAGAAGAAGTAATTGCAAAATTACATGATTTAGGATTGAATTTAACTGAAGAAGATCAATCTTATCAATAATAGAAATTTATAGAAAGGCGTGAAAGAAGATGGCAAATAGAAAACTAGGAAAAACAACTGATAGCAGAATGGCTATGTTAAATAATCTTGTTACAGATTTAATCTGGCATGAAAAGATTACTACAACACTTGCAAGAGCTAAAGAAGTTAAATCTATAGCTGATTCTCTTATTTCACTTGCGATAAAAGAAAAAGATAACTACACAGAAGTTGAATCTAAAGTAGTTAAAGCTAAACTTGATAGCAAAGGAAATAAAGAAACTGAAATTGCTAAAAGTAAGAATGGAAAAGAATTCTTAAAGGTTGTTAAAGAGACAAAAACAGAAAAAAGACAAAAAGATGAACCTTCAAGACTAAATGCTAGAAGAAAAATGATGAAAACCATCAGAAAAGTTAAAGATGTTGATGGAAATTCAATCGATTTAACAGATAAATTATTTAACGAGCTAGCTCCTAAATACGCTAAAATGAATGGCGGATATACTCAAATTGTTAGAGTAAAAGAAAGACGTGGAGACGGAGCTGAAGAAGTTATATTAAAATTAGTTTAATAAAATTAGTCTACTTGATATATTTCAAGTAGACTTTTTTTGCTTTATAGATTATATTATAGATATGTTTTTTTGTTGGAGGATATAAATGATAGCTTTAATAACAGGCGCTTCTTCTGGTATAGGAAGAGATATGGCTAAGATACTAGCTAAAAAGAAATATGATGTAATTCTAGTTGCAAGAAGTAAAGATAAATTAGAAA
>DGSM01000009.1 GCA_002393975.1 Clostridiales bacterium UBA4362 | reverse complement strand
TTTATACATACTTATTAAAGTTACCTGTAGTAAATTCATTTCCTTCTATAGGACTATTATCAATAACACGGTCAATTATGTAATTGATTTGTTCAATAGGTTCATCTAACACACTTATTAATTTGTAATCTGGTTTAAAGTCTTCTGATGCTATAGAAGTAATTTTACTATTATATATAGTTGTTACACATTGTAGATGGTCAGGATATAATGGAAAATCGTAATTTAAACGATCTCTTAAAAAATACCTATTTTGAGTATTTCTACATTGAGCACTGCATTCTGGATAACATTTATTTGATTGACCTAGCAAACAATATCCTATGTTCATAAGAGGCAACCTTCCATAGAATAAAAATTCGGTAGGAAGGATAGAAAGGTTATCTAGTTCAGCTAAACTTTGCTCATCTAATTCTGGAGATAGAGCAACTCTTGTAATACCTGCATCTTTTAATTCATTAATAGTAGATGTGTTATAGGTATTTAATGTATATCTTGCTACAATTTCTAATTGTCCCTTATATTTTTCAGCAAATGAAAAGCCTGCTACATTAGTAATAATGATTCCTTTAACATTATAGGTATTAACATATCTATCTATATTGTTTAGAATAATATTCTTATAATTATCTCTAATTATAGTAGGAAGCTCTATATAAAGATTAAACTTTTTAGATAACTTTAGAAGTAAAGCTTCATATTCTTTATTGGCAAAATATTTTACTGGAATATATAAACAATCTATATTTTTTAAATCTGTATATGTGAAATCATTTCTTAGATTATTTAATAATAAACTAATTTTAGGATTATTATTAGATTTTTTACTTTTAAATATCTTTGGCTTTAATACATGTTTAGGCAATAATTGTTCTGCTGTATGAACTAAATCTGTATTTAATTGACTTGTTACATCAGAAGGAACGGGATTTGAATACTCATATCTTTCAAATCTACGAACAGCAGAAGTTGTAAATTGATCTAATGCTTTACGTCTTAGTTCATTTAAAGTTGATATTTTTGGTAAGAATATATCATCATCCATATTTACTACAATTGACTCAAACTCAAATGGGGTATTAGTAGTTTTATTTAATTGTTTTAAAACTCTATCTTCTTGAAGAGGAGTATTTGTAGCCTTTTCTGGAATATCATCTGAAACAACTTTAGTTGACATCGAATAATAAGTATAAGTTTCATTAGGACTACTTGTAATAGTGAATTCTATAGGTTTTCCTTTATGGATCTCTATTTCGCCTAATAGTTTTACTTTACGATGTTCTTTTTCAGCAAATTCCATTATTTCATTTCTTGTAGTATTACTACTTAATTTATATATCTTATCTCCAAGTTTTAGATTTCCTTTAACTCTTCCTATTGTTACAGAAGTATTAGGTTTAACCATTTTTAAGTTATTACCATTTTTATCTAACATTTCAGAGATAGTATATTTATGGTCTTCTCTAGCAACGGAAAAACTATCACCAATCTTTAAAGGTTCTTTAGTTGTTAAAGTGATAAGACCTTTTTTGGCAAATATATTAGAAATGTTTCCAATATAGATTCCCATATTATTTGGTTTTTCTTTAAATACATATTCGGTATTAGGTTCATTAGAGAAATTACCTGTAGAAAAACCACCTCTATTAAAAGCAAGAAGTAAATCTTTTCTATCTTTTTCATCCACAATATATTCTTCACCAGATTCAGCAAGATTCATATATTTTTTATAGATTCTTGTAACTGTTCCAACATATTCAGGAGGTTTTAATCTTCCTTCAATTTTAAAAGTTTTTACTCCAGCTTTAATTAGACTTGGAATGTAATCTAAGCCACATAAATCTTTGCTACTTAAAAGATAACCTTTATCTCTAGAAACATTTTTTTCATGATTTGTAATATCTTTATCTTTAAAATTTTCTTGTTTAAATAATTGATATGGCAAACGACATGGTTGAGCACAACGACCACGATTTGCAGATCTAGCACCTACAATACTAGAAAATAAACATTGGCCAGAATATGAAATACAAATAGCACCATGTATAAATACTTCAATATCTATATTTGAATTTTGACATATATGTTCAATTTCATGAAGAGGAAGCTCTCTGGATAAAACAACTTGTTTAAAGCCCATTTCTTCAAGCTTTTGAACTCCTAAAAGATTGTGAATAGACATTTGTGTACTTGCATGAACTGCTATATCAGGCATATTTTTAATAATATATCTAGCAAGTCCTAAATCTTGAACAATAATACTATCAGCACCAAGATTATAAACATATTCAGCTAAATCGATTGCTTCTTGAAATTCTGAATCTTTGATCAAAGTGTTTAAAGTAAAGTCAACTTTCACATTACGAAGTTTTGCATAATCAATAGCAGCCTTAAGACCTTCGTTACTAAAATTCTGTGCTGATTGTCTAGCATTAAAAGAATCTCCACCTAGATAAACTCTATCAGCACCATATTGAACTGCAGCTTTAAGTGTATCAAAATCTCCAACAGGGGCAAGTAGCTCTGCCATAAATCTCTCCTTTTTATATAATATATCAATTATATTTTATCATATGCTAATTACAACATTTACCAAAATATACATAACTGTAATAGAAACTTAATATATTTAAAGTTTACTCTTTAAGAAACTTTATGTTAAAATAAAATAGATGTATAAAGTCAAGGAGTATGGACTATGGCAGAAATAGAAGAAGAAAAGAAATCAAATAGTAAAAAGACTAAAACAAATTTTAAACCTGGCAGAAAACCAGCAATTAATACAAAAAAGCCAAGGGCTAAAAGTAAGCCTAAAACAACTCAAACTCTAACACAAAAACAAGCACAAGCACAAAGCCAAAATAAAGAGAAGGCAGAAGTAAAACAAAAAATAAAACACGAGCCTGAGAGTGAAGGAATACAATTTTCTCATATAGTAATTATTATTAGTTTAATTACTATACTAGTTTTAGCACTTATTATCTATTTGACTTCAATCAAGAAGAATAAATTACAAGAAGAATTAGACAATAAAAACAATCAATTAAAAAGCATTTCTGAAGAAGTTGTTTATTTTAGAGAATATCAAGACAAAATGGATAATTTAATTGATCAAGCAAGTGAATTAAGTGATGAAGCACATGCTAAAGATTTATTCATTCTAGAAAATATTCAAAAGAGTGATAATTCAGCTAAAACAGAAATATCTGATGAAGAATTAACTAAAATAAAAAATGTAAGAAATGATTTTATAGATGCTTATGAAGACTTAGATTGGGAAGATGTATCTAACCTTTTAGCAAATGGATTATCTAGTGAACAAAGAGCTTTGCTTGAAGGACTGAAAATTAGAGAAATAACGATTAAAGATTCTAAAGATGTAAAATTCAATAACAATAATGAAGTTTATTATGAAATAAACATTGTTGTTAGAAAAAAAGGAAACTCTAATTACCAAGAAGGAGATAATACTAGATATCTTGTATTTAAGAAAATTAATGAAGAATATAAAGTCGATTTAGTAGAAAAAATTAATTAGATTTTTAATTGACTTTTGAAATTTGGTAATAGATAATATAATGGAAATTTACTAAAGATTTTTGAAACATACGAAGGAGGAAATAAATGGCTTACTTGTTTAACAAAATTACTGTAAGGCCAAAATTACCTGAAAGAATTAATAAACTCTACACAATTTCTTACAATGTTTGGTGGTCTTGGAACACAGAATTTCTTAAGCTATTTAAAGATATGGATGGAGACTTATGGGAAAGATGCGATAAAAATCCTGTTAAGTTTCTTAAACTAATATCTCAAGATAAATTAGAAAAAGCTGCTATAGATGGTGAATTTCTTAGAAGATATGACAAAATAGTCAGAGATTTTGAAGATTATATGAATAGTAAATCAACATGGTTTTCTAGAACATATCCTTCACATGCCAATGACTTAATTGCATATTTTTCTATGGAATATGGATTAGATGAAACAGTTGCAATATATTCTGGCGGATTAGGTATTCTTTCTGGAGATCACATGAAATCTTCAAGTGATTTAGGAATACCTCTTGTTGGTGTGGGATTATTATACAAACATGGCTATTTTCATCAATTAATAAATGGTGAAGGAATACAAGAAGAAGTTTACAGAGATGTAGACATAGACTTAATGCCAATTACACCTGTTAAAGATGAAAATGGTAATGATATTGTAGTAAGTATTAAATTACCAGATAAGAGATTAATCCACTTAAAGGCTTGGCATATTAAAGTTGGAAGAAATTCTATATATCTATTAGATTCTGATATAGATGAAAATGAAGATGAAGTAATTAAGAGCACTACTACAACACTATATGGCGGTGACCAAGACATGAGAATTAGACAAGAAATATGTCTTGGAATGGCTGGTGTTTTACTTTTAAGAACTTTAGGATTTAATCCAACTGTATATCATATGAATGAAGGACATAGTTCTTTCTTACTTATAGAATTGATTAAAGACATAATGAAAGAGAAAAAAGTATCTTTTGATATAGCAAGAGACATTGTGTCTTCTATGACTGCTTTTACAACTCATACACCAGTTCCTGCTGGAAATGATATATTTGGAATAGATTTAATAGTAAAATATTTTGATGGCTATTGGAATAAGCTTGGAATAACCAAGGAAGAGTTTTTGAAACTTGGAATGAAGCAAGATAGTGATGGAAATAGTGGATTTAACATGGGAATCTTAGCTCTTAAGATTGCTGGTAAAAAGAATGGTGTCTCTAAGCTTCATGGAGCAGTATCTAGAGAACTATTTGATGATGTTTGGAAAAACGTTCCTGCTAATGAATCTCCAATTGGCTATGTAACAAATGGTGTTCATACTTGCTCTTGGCTTTCTCCAAGAATTAAAGATTTATTTAATGAATATTTAAAACCTTATTGGCAAGATTCAATAGAATCAGATGACACTTGGAAAGATGTTAATAGAATTCCAAATGAAGAATTATGGAATGTTCATTTAGAAAGAAAAGCTAAATTATTAGAAATAGTTAAAACATCTACAATTAATAGACTTAGAAGATATAATTATAGCTATGATGAAATAGACAAATTAGTTGGAAACTTAGATGTTAATGCTTTAACAATTGGATTTGCTAGAAGATTTGCAACATATAAAAGAGCTACTTTAATATTTAAAGATTTAGAAAGAATTACTAAAATCTTTAATGAACAAGGAAAGAAAATTCAAATTATATTTGCAGGAAAAGCACATCCACATGATAAAGATGGAAAAGAGTTTATTAGATTTATTCATGAATTATCTATTAAACCTCAATTCAAAGGTAAAGTATTTATTCTAGAAAACTATAATATTGGAATGTCTAGATATTTAGTATCTGGTGTTGATGTATGGTTAAACAACCCAAGACGTCCATTAGAGGCATCTGGAACTTCAGGACAAAAGGCAGCTATCAATGGTGTTATAAATTTCTCAGTTTTAGATGGCTGGTGGGCTGAAGGCTATGATCAAAGAAATGGTTGGGCTATTGGAACTAATGAAAAGTATCAAAATTATGATGAACAAGACTCAGCTGATTCAAAGAGTATTTATGATACACTTGAAAATAAAATTGTTCCAACATATTATGATTTAAATGAAAAAGGCTTTTCAGATACATGGGTTCAAATAATGAAAAACAGCATTACATCAAATGCAGGAAAATATAGTACTGCTAGAATGCTTCAAGACTATGTAAATGATATATATATTCCTTTATCAGAATTACATCATAAATATTATCAAGATATCGAAACTGTAACAGAGTTTAATGAATGGAAGAAAAAATTAAGAGAGAACTTTGATAAAATTGAAATTATACAAGGCGATAGCAATTTAAATGATATAACAATTGATGCAGGAAATCAGATAACTGTTAAATGTGGGGTTAAACTTCCAGAAGGAATAATAGATAGTAATTCTATTACAGTTCAAGCTTATTATGGTAAATTCTCAGACAAAGGTGTAGTAGATGAAGTGAGATTCTCTAATATGTATCTTGAAGATGAGAAAGATGGAATGTATTCATATCGAGCAGAACTTCTTCTTAAAGAGGGTGGAGATATAGGATATACATTCAGAGTTATACCAAAAACAGACATGGTTTTAAATATAATGGATTTAGACTTAATAAAATGGGTTACAAAATAGTAACCCATTTTTTCTTGCTAATTATGTAAATCTATTGTATAATTAAAATATGCAATTATTTGCATATGTAGTATATTGAAAAGATTCATGAGAAAAGGAGGCGTGCTTATGTCCCGCAATGAGATGACAGATGAAGAATATCGGAAGATGATTAAGAGGCAGAATTTCTGGTACCATTTAAGAGTCGCATCAATTATCATTTCCTTGGTGATTTGGTTTATTTCCGAAATCGCCATTGGGATGTATTTGTACAAACACGGCTTTTCTACTGGACGGATTGTTGCAGCTTGTGTTGGATGGTTCTTTTCCTATTATGTAACTATTGTTTGCCTGTTCATGCTCGTTGGTTTAAGCAAATCAACAATTGAAGAATATCACGAGACAAAGGCAAAAGTAACTAAGGAAGACCTGAAGATGATTTTTTATTTTGTGTTTATCACTATCCTTATGGGAGGTGGTTCACAATTCCTCTTCTGGCATTTTGCATTCAAGTAATACTCGTCAAAACAAATATGTAACCTTTTCAACTGTACTGACCCTAGAAGATGATTCTAGGGTTTTTTTTATATTTATATTGATTAAATGGACATTTTGAAATATAATTCAATCAGAATTTGAAAGGAGATTAATTTTCTATGAAAAAATATTTATGCGAATTTGTAGGAACTTTAGTTTTAGTACTATTTGGTTGTGGTACTGCAGCTATTGGAGGAGCAGAAGAATTAATTAGTAACGTTGGAGTTGCTTTAGCTTTCGGTCTAGCAATAGTAGCTATGGCTTATGCTATAGGCGGAATTTCTGGATGCCATGTAAATCCAGCTGTTTCACTTGCAATGCTTATTAACAAAAAAATAAGTGTTAAAGATTTCTGTTTCTATGTAATAGCTCAAATACTTGGAGCATTTGCTGGTATTGGATTATTACTAGTTTTAAAACATAATGCAGGTCTTGATACTTCAATTTTAGGAGCAAATGGTTATGGAGAACTTTCAGGAGTTAACCTAGGACTTGGTGGAGCTCTTACAACTGAAATTATCTTAACATTTGTATTTGTACTAACAATTTTAGGAGTTACAGCAGATAAAAAACACGAAGCTATAGCTGGACTTGTTATTGGTTTAACATTAACATTTGTTCATATTTTAGGAATTCCTTTAACTGGAACATCAGTTAACCCAGCAAGATCTTTAGCACCAGCTGTATTTGTAGGCGGAGAAGCTTTAAAACAAGTATGGGTATTTATAGTTGCTCCATTTGTAGGAGCAGCATTAGCAGCTTATTTCTATAAGTTTGCATTAAAGAAAGAAGAAGATTAATATTAGCGTAAATACTTGACTTAAATGGGATTTTAAGTTATAATATGTATTGTACATAATTTGAGAGCAAAGAGTGGAAGCCAATTCCACTCTTTAAATTTTGTTTATAGGAGATTATATGACTAAATTAGAAAAAGATATTTTCACTTGTTTAGAACCAATTATCAATAATATTGGCTATGAACTATATGATGTTATTTATGAGAAAAAAGGAAAAGAAGATAATCATTTGAGTGTATTTATCGATAAGGATGATGGCATTCAAATTGAAGATTGCGAAAAAGTTAATGATGAAATAAATGACATTTTAGATGAAAAAGACTTTATAAAAGATCAATATTATCTTGAGGTTTCTTCTCCAGGCTTAGAGAGAAGAATTAGACTTGATAAACATTTTGAAAAAAACTTAAATTCATTAGTTAGAATTAATCTTTATAAACCTATAGATAAAGAAAAAGAATTGATTGGAAGATTAATTTCTTTTGATGATGATAAAATTAAAATATTATTAGAAAACAATAAAAATAATGAAAGCAAAGAAGATAAAGAATTTGTTATAGAAAGAAAGGATATTTCTAAGATTACTACATATTATGATTTTAGTCTTAGTTTAGGAGGAGATAAATAAAAATGAAGAAAAAGAATGTAAAAATAGATAATAACGCGATTGATACAGTTGAGATGTTTACAGCTCTTGATGAATTAGAAAAAGAAAATGGAATTAATAAAGAAGAACTAATGAAGTCAATTGAGCAAGCTTTAGTATTAGCCTACAACAAGAACTATGGTACTGAAGAAGGAAATGTAGATATTGTCCTAGATAAGACTGATGGTCAAATGCATATTTACCAAAAAAGAGAAGTAGTAAAAAAAGTAGAAGATGAACAAAAAGAAATTAAGCTTACTGATGCAAGAAAAATAAAAAGCGATTACGAAATTGGAGACATAGTTCAAATAGAAATAATGCCTAAAAGCTTTGGTAGAATAGCAGCTCAAACAGCTAAACAAGTAATTACTCAAAAAATTAGAGAAATGTCTAGAGATGTAATCTTTAATGAATTTGAGCAAAAGAAAGGTGAAATTGTTACAGGACTAATTCAAAAGGCAGATAAAAATTCAGTTGTTTTAGATTTAGGAAAAGTTGAAGCTATTATGCCTTTAAAAGAACAAGTACCAACTGAAAGCTACAGTGTAAATGACAAGCTTAAAACTTGTATAGTTAGTGTTGAAAAAGGATTTAAAGGATCAACTCAAATAGTTGTATCTAGAGCAAATGTATTATTTGTTAAAAACTTATTTAAAATAGAAATTCCAGAAATCTATGAAGGATTAATTGAAATTAAATCAATTTCTAGAGAAGCTGGTTCAAGAAGTAAAGTTGCCGTTTACTCTGCAAATCCAAATATAGACCCAGTTGGATCTTGTGTAGGACAAAAAGGAATTCGTATTCAAAACATAATTAATGAATTAAGAGGCGAAAAAATAGATGTTATTGAATGGAATGAAGATCCAGCTAAATTTATAGCAGCAGCATTATTACCAGCAGAAGTACTTGCAATTGATACAAAGGAAGATGAAAAATTTGCTGAAGTTATAGTTGCAGATGATCAATTAAGTTTAGCAATAGGAAAAGCAGGACAAAATGTAAAACTTGCAGCTAGACTTACTGGATGGAAAATAGATATTAAGAGTGAATCACAATTTAGAAAAATTATTGAAGAAGCTCAAATGGCTGAAAGCGAAATGCCTGAAGGTGAAATGACAGAAGAACCATCAAACGATGAAGAAAAGATACAAGAAAATAATGAATAGGAGGTATTTATTTGGGAAAGAAAAAGATTTTTGAAATAGCTAAAGATCTAAATGTAGATAATAAAACTATAATAGACTTAGCTAATAAAATTGGTATAGAAGTTACTTCACACTTAAATACCATATCAGATGAAGATGAAGCTAAAATAAAAGCTAATTTTAAGAGCAAACCTCCTATTAAAAATAGCGGAGATGCTAAAAAGGAAAAACGTAACGATAGTATGAATAAAGAAAATAAAGACGATAATAAAAATACTAAAAACAATATTAAAACCACAGGAAATGTTATTATTAGAAGAGAAGTAATTGTTAAAGATGAACAAAAAGCTTCTAAACCAAAGCCTAATAATAGAGCTGGTATTGGTTTCAATCAAGAAAGAAATAGAGATTATAACATTGTCTATAGAAATAAATCTAATAGACCAATGTCTATTAATGAACTTTTTGGATTAAAGCCAAAAGAGGAGCCTAAAAAGGAACCTAAGAAAGAAGAAGTAAAACCAGAGCCTAAGGTTGAAGTTAAAGAAACAAAACCAGTGGAAACTGCAAAGGTTGCTGAAGAAAAACCAAAAACACCTACTGTTCAAAGACAAGTTAAAAGTGAGCAACAAATAAGAACTCCAAGAGTTCCTACAGATAGAAAACCACAAGGTAATTTTGATAATAAAAATCGTCAAGGTCAAAGACCAAATAATAACAACTTTAGACAACCTAAAGATGGTAATTTCAACAGAAATAACAGATTTAATAATGGACCTTCTTTACCTAAGACATCAAGTCAAGATATGACTTCGATTGAGGATATAGAGAAGGAAAATAGAAGAGACTTTTCTTCTAAATTAATAGATAAGAGAAAAGCTAACAGAAACTTTGATGACACTAAAAAGAAACCAGCTAGAAATAGAAGAGGTTCTGAAGAATTTGATGAAGATAAGTTAAGAGACTTAAAACAAGTTGATAAACTATCTAATATGTTTGAAGACCAAGAAGGTGGAATGCTTGATTATTACGATTTAAGTGAAGCTCGTAATAATAGAAGAAAGAAAAAGAAAGAGACTACACATCAAAAACAACAAATCTTTGAATTAAAAGAAATAACAATAGGATCTTCAATTTCTGTTAAAGATTTAGCACAAGATTTAAAGAAAACAGCTAGTGATGTAATTAAGAAATTGTTTGATCTTGGAATTATGGCTAACATTAATCAAGATTTAGACTTTGATACAGCTTATTTAGTTGCAGATTCATTTGGAATAAAAGCAATACAAAAAGAAGTTGTTAAAGATGAAGATATTCTATTTGATGATTCTGAAGATAAAGAAGAAGATTTACAACCAAGACCACCAGTAGTTGTTGTTATGGGTCACGTTGACCATGGTAAAACATCATTACTTGATGCTATTAGACAAACAAATGTAATTGAAGGTGAAGCAGGTGGTATTACACAACATATTGGTGCTTATAAAGTTAAAGTAAATGATAGAGAAATAACATTCTTAGATACACCAGGACACGAAGCTTTCACAGCAATGCGTGCTAGAGGTGCTCAAATTACAGATGTTGCTATATTAGTTGTTGCAGCTGATGATGGTGTTATGCCTCAAACAATTGAAGCTATTAACCATGCTAAAGCAGCTAATACTCCAATTATAGTAGCTGTTAACAAAATAGACTTACCAGGAGCCAATGTTGATAGAGTAAAACAAGAATTAATGAAATATGAATTAATTCCTGAAGAATGGGGTGGAGATACAATATTCTGTCCTATTTCTGCTAAGAAAAATATCAATATTGATAACTTATTAGAAATGGTTCTATTAGTTGCTGATATGCAAAACTTAAGAGCAGATCCAAATAGACAATCTAAAGGTACTGTTATTGAAGCTAGACTTGATAAAGGTAAAGGACCAGTTGCATCTGTTTTAGTACAAAGAGGAACTTTAAATGTAGGAGATACAGTTATTGTTGGTTCTTCTATTGGTAAAATCAGATCTATGAAAGATGATAAAGGCAAAAACCTTAAGAAAGCTGGACCTTCTACTCCTGTTGTTATTACTGGATTAAAAGACGTTCCTGAAGCAGGAGATGTCTTCTATGAAGTTAAGAATGAAAAAGTTGCAAAACACTTAATTGAAACAAGAAAATTAGAAGCTCGTGAAGAAGCTATTGCTAATAAAAATGTGGTTACACTTGATAACCTATTTGATAAGATGAAAGCTGATGATTTGAAACAACTTAATATTATTGTTAAGACTGATGTTCAAGGAACAGCAGAAGCATTTAAGTCATCTCTTGAAAAATTATCAAATGATGAAATTAGAGTATCTGTAATTCACTCAAGTGCAGGTGCAGTAACAGAGTCAGATGTTCAATTAGCACTAGCTGCAAAAGCTATTATAATTGCATTTGATGTTAGACCTACAGCTTCAGCTAAGAACTTAGCAGATAGAGAAAATATTGAAATCAAACAATATTCTGTAATCTATGAAGCAATTGAAGATGTACAAAAAGCAATGGAAGGAATGCTTGAACCTACATATATTGAAAGAAATATTGGTACTGCAGAAGTAAGACAAGTATTCAAAGTTTCAAATGTTGGAACTATTGCTGGATGTTTCGTACTTGATGGAAAAGTTGCAAGAAACGCTGGTGTTAGAGTTATTAGAGAAGATATTGTAATTCATGAAGGAAAACTAGTATCATTAAAGAGATTCAAAGATGATGCTAAAGAAGTTTCTAAAGGTTTCGAGTGCGGTCTTCAAATTGAAGATTATAATGACATTAAAGAAGGCGATCATATTGAGTGCTTTGAGAAGGAAGAGGTTAAGAAATAATGATACGTAAAAATACAAATCGTATGGGACGTGTTAATGAAGAACTAAAAAAAGAAATTTCTCAAGTTATTGATTATGAATTAAAAAATTCAGATATTTCTGGTATAATTAGTGTAACTAGAGTTAATTGTACTCCAGATTTAAGATATGCTAAAGTTTATGTAAGCTTTTTGAACTCTAAAAATGTTCAAAAAAGCTTACAAGGCTTAAAGAAAGCTTCAGGATTTATAAGATCTAGAGTAGCAAATACAGTAAATCTTAGAATTACTCCAGAAATTGTATTTGAATTAGATGATTCTAGTTTAGTAGGAAGCAGAATAGATAACATACTTAAAGAAATTAAAGAGCAAGATGATGCTATTAAAAACAAGAATAAAAACAATGATTAAGGATAAGAGGAAATATATGTCTACAATAGATGAAATTTATAAAAAAATAAAAAAAGCTAAAAGTATAGTACTTTTAACTCATGAAAATCCAGATGGTGATGCCATTGGTTCTAGTGTGGCAATGTACTTAGCATTAAAAGGAATTGGAAAAGAAAATGTTGACTTGATTATTCCTGAATATGCAAAATGTTTTAGTGAACTACCAGGTATTGAATATGCTTTAAAAGAGGGAACTAGAGAAAATTATGATTTAGCAATTACTCTAGATGTTGCAACTATTAAATTATTAAATGGTTGGTCTAGATATTTTGAAAATGCTGATTATACTGTTGTTATTGACCATCATAGTAGCAATTCAATGTTTGGAGATTTAAACTATGTAGAGTATTCTAGCCCTGCATGTGCACAAGTATTATATTTAATGTTTAGACATTATAGATGGAAACTAACTCAAGATATTGGAGATAATTTAATGTGTGGTATTGTTACTGACACAGGAGGCTTCCAATATGATAAAGTTTCTAAAGAAACCTTTGAAATTGCATCTAGTTTAATGGGATTAGGAGTTCACTTAAACAAGATTTATAATGATACATTAATTAAAAGATCTAGAGCAAATTTTGAATTGCAAAAAATTGCTTTAAGTAGGCTAGAATTATTAGAAGATGGTAAAATAGCATTCTCATATATTACTAAAAAAGACTTAGAAGATGCTAATGCTGAAACAGGTGATTATGAAGGCTTAGTAAATGAAGGTAGAAGCATTGAAGGTGTTGAAGTAAATATATTTATGCATGAAATTGAGGATGGTTACAGAATTTCTTTAAGATCTAACAAATATGTTAATGTTTCAGAAGTTGCATTAATATTTGGTGGTGGAGGACATAGTAAAGCTGCAGGATGTACAGCTACTAATTTAACACCAGAAGAAATCAAAGAAAAATTAGTTCAAGAAATTAAACATCAATTATAAAAAATAATGTAAAGCCAATATGATTTTATTTCATATTGGCTTTTAGTTTAATTGGAGATTATTATGAGCAAAAACGGAATTTTAATTACAAATAAACCAGTAGGCATGAGTTCTTTTCAAATGTGTTCTAAAGTAAAAAGAGAATTAGGAGAAAAGAAAGTTGGCCATATTGGAACATTAGATCCCTTAGCTTCTGGAGTATTACCAGTTTTGGTTGGCAAAGCAACAAAGTTTTCTGAATTTCTTGTTGAACATGATAAAGAATATATTGCTGAGATTCAACTAGGAAAAAAGACTGAAACTGGAGACAGTGAAGGAGAGGTGATAGAAGAAAAAGAGGTAGGAAACTATTCTGAAAATGAAATTACAGATGTACTAAATTCATTTTTAGGGGATTCTATGCAAATTCCTCCTATGTACTCTGCTTTAAAACTTAATGGTAAAAAACTATATGAACTTGCAAGAGAAGGAAAGACAGTAGAGAGAAAAGCAAGACCTATTCATATAGATAGTATTAGCCTATTATCATATGATAAAAATCAATATATTATAAAATTTATTGTTAATTGTTCTAGAGGAACCTATATAAGAGTTCTTGCAGAGGATATAGCTGAAAAATTGGGAACTTGTGGTTTTATGAAGTCATTGATTAGAACTAGAGTAGGAAATTATAAACTAGAAGATGAAAATAAATTTATCGATATAGAAAATATACTAGATGTTAAAAGAATAGATGTAAATCTAGACACTTTAAATAAAGTTTTAAATGGTGTAAGAGTAAAATGGGAAGCAGAAGATATGCTAGTTAAGATATATGTTGATAATGAATTTAAAGGGATAGGTCATATCAGAAATAATATTTTAAAAAGAAAGATAATGTTGGATTAAATTATAAACAATATATTAAAGGTTAAAAGACATAAAAAATCCCGCGTTGGCCGTAGCTATTAAATGTTTTAAGAGCCTGCTTGCACAGGTGGGTGTCGTGTTAAATGTTACTGGGTTTCTTAAAATAATATTTTAAGCCTACACGCCGCATTCAAAGCCGGACTCCCTTTAATCTATTTGTTGGTTCTAAAAATTTAATATTCACGTACCACGCAGGAATTATCTTATCTTTAAAATATCATAAAATAGTGTTTTAAGCAAGGGCTTTTTCGTAAAAAGTGTATTACAAAAATGTAAAGAACATTTATTTTTAAATAAATTTATTCAAACTGTTTAAAAAAGTCGTTTTTACTGTTATAATATTAATGGTTTATTCTAATGATAAGAGAGGAGCTTTTTGTGAAAAGAAGAGCCACCGTAGTAATTGTAAATGGTAATGATAGATATAAAGTACGAAAGAAAATGCAACTTATAGCTTTGCTTTTAGTTGTACTTATTCTTATGACTTATCTTTATATCCATATTTACTATGTAAATGATGAGTTTTCTGAATCGGCATCACGTTTAGCAATGCTTAATACAAATACAACTTTTAGCATTGATAAGATTTATTTATATAGTAGTGCTTATGCTACAAATAATGTAGATTCAAGACCAATTTGGAATTTAAATGTTAATCAATATACAGATATTGCTTTATATATTAATAATAGATATTCTGAAGGGATTAATTATAATAATTCAATAAAGACACTTACTATTTCAGATGTCAATTTTACCAAAGGAAAGGCTGGAACACCAAGTCTTTATTATAAAGATATACAGAATTTTGCGAATTATACAATTAATGAAGAAAACAAAATAGGTGAGAAACTAGACTTTAATATAGTAAGTCAAGATTTAGATACTAGTACAACTTCTCTTTATAGTAATTGCCAAAATCCTATTACACTTTCATATGTAAATAGCAATATAAAGGAGAACTATATAATAGAAGATGGCTCGTCATATTTAAGATACGATGGAAATATTCTTAGAATGACTGAAGTACCTCTTACTAGTATGAAATGTACTCTTTCTTTTAAGATTACATTAACTAATATGTATAATCATAAATACATAGCAAATGTCTATATCGATATTCCATTAGAAGATCAATATTCTGGAGAGAGTATCTATAATGGTAAAATTGAAAAGACTTTAGAAAATACTAACCTTATTAAATTTTTTAGAGTTGAATAATATAAATAAAATATAGAATATAAATAAACATACAAATATAAATACAAAATACTTATGATAAGGAGAATTTAATATGAAAATCAGCGAGGCTATTTCATATGGAACTCACGAAATAGAATATTTTAATACTAAATTATTATTGGAAAAAGTATTTAATTGTAAAGATAATTATTTAGTAATTAATAACGACAAAGAAATGACTATAGAACAAGAAAATTATTTTAAAAATCTTGTTAAAGCAGTTAAAGCAGGAGAACCTGTACAATACATTACAAATAAACAAGAATTTTATGATTGTGAATTCTATGTTGATGAAAATGTATTAATTCCTCAACAAGATACATCTTTTATAGTTTATAAAGCTTTAACAATTCTATATAACATGGATTTAGATAGACCAATTAGAATACTTGATTTATGTACAGGAAGTGGAGCAATAGCAATTGTTGTTAGTAAAAAACTAAATGAAAGAAATATAGATTTTGAAATGTCAGCTACAGATATTTCAAATGGAGCTTTAAATGTTGCTATAAAGAATGCTTCAAAGATTATTCCTGATACTAAAGTTAACTTTATATTATCTGACCTTTTTGACAAAGTTGAAGGACAATTTGATATGATAATATCTAATCCTCCATATGTTAGAAGTGATGATATAGAAAAATTAAATTTAGATGTTCAAAATGAACCACATATTGCTTTAGATGGTGGCATGGATGGACTTAAATTTTATAGACAAATTAGTGAACATATTGATGAGTATTTAGTTGATGGTGGATATTTAGTATTAGAAATAGACTATGATCAAGGTAAAAAAGTTAGTGACTTACTTGATAATAGTACATTTTATAAAGATTTAAACATGAATGATAGATGTGTTATTTATCAAAAAATTATAGATAAATAATATAAAAAGAGAGAAGTCATAAAGGAGATATATGGATTCAAATAAACCATTTTCTTATTTAGTAAAAAAAGAATTAAGTCAATTGAATAATTTAAAAAACAAGAATTTGGTGAAATTTGAATTAGAAGGATATTTGCTTCCTAATTCGTCTTCTCAAGTTCTTACAGAAAATGAGTACAATATTAATAGATTTGCAAAACTATTAATGAATCTTGGAATCGAAAACTTTGATGTTGAGATGAAAGGTGATAACTTTTGTTTAATTATTAAAGATATAAGAACTCTTAATAATAAATATAATATTTTAAATGAGAATAATATATCTGAAGAAGAAGCAAAAGCCGTTTTTAGAGGAACATTCTTAAGAAGTGGATCTGTAAATAATCCTAACAATGTATATCATTTAGAAATTATATTTGAAGATGTAAAAAGAGGAAATTTCTTCATTGATTTAGCAAAGAAATATAATTTCGATTTTGGTAGCTCAAAAAGAAATAGTGGACTAATGCTATATCTTAAGAGCGGTGATAGTATTTCAGAATTTCTAGCATTTATAGGTTGCAATAGTAGTGTATTGAACTTTGAAGATGTAAGAATGGTAAAAGAAATTAGAAATAATGTTAACAGACAAGTAAATCTTGAAGCTGCAAATATGAATAAGACGGCTATGTCATCTGTTAAACAAATAAATGATATAAAATATATCAAACAAATGAATTGTTTTAATAAACTATCGGAAAAAGAAAAGATTTTATCTGATTTAAGATTAAATAATCCTGAAAAAACTTTAGCTGAATTAGGAGAAATGGTAAATCCGCCTATTAGTAAGTCTGGTGTTAATCATAGATTTGCCAATATTTCTAAATTAGCTGAAGAACTGAGAGAAGAAGGCAAGTAAAATGAATTTAATTGGATTATATATACATATTCCTTTTTGCAAACAAAAATGTAAGTATTGTGATTTTATATCATTTGAAAAATGTGAAGCTGATTTAATGAGTGAATACATTGATGCTTTGATTTCCGAAATAAAATATAAAGCAAATGACCTTAAATTACAAAATGATAGGTATTTAATTAAAACTATATATATTGGTGGTGGTACACCTTCAATAATTGATGAAAAGTATATATATAAAATATTAGACATTATTTATGATAACTTTGAAATAATGAATAATTGCGAAATATCAATAGAAGTAAATCCTGGTACAGTAGATGAAGAAAAACTAAAAACATATAAAGCAGCAGGAATAAATAGACTTTCTATAGGTTTACAAACTTCTAATGATGAATTGTTAAAGCAATTAGGCAGAATTCATGATTATAAAAAATATGTTCAAACTGTTGAACTAGCAAAAAAAGTAGGCTTTGATAATATAAATACTGATATTATGATTGGAATTCCTAATCAAACAATTTATGATGTAGAAGACACTTTAAATAAATTGCTTGAATTGGATATAAGCCATATTTCTGTTTATTCTTTAATATTAGAAGAGGGAACAGAACTTACAAGATTAGTAAACTTAAATAAGTTATCTTTACCTGATGAAGAAATCGAAAGATATATGTATTGGTTTGCAAAAAGAAAATTAGAAGACAATGGATATATCCATTATGAGATATCTAATTTTGCAAAACCTTCATTTAGATGCCAACATAATATTGATTGCTGGAATCAAAAAGAGTATCTAGGAATTGGACTTAATGCTGCATCTTACATGAATAATATGAGATATAAAAATGTTTCTAACCTAAGACAATATATCTCAAATGTAGAAAATAATAAGTGGCAAGCAAATACGATAATAGAAGAAAAACAAACTAAAAGAGATAAGATGAACGAATTTATAATTCTAGGACTTAGAATGACTAAAGGAGTAAGTCTTGATTCTTTTGAAAAGAAATTTCAAGAGAATTTAAGTGATGTATATTGGAATTCTATAATGAATTTAATAAAACAAAACTTAGTTGTAATAGATGATGATAGATATCTTAAATTAACAAAGAAAGGACTAGATTTAGCAAACCAAGTTTGGGAAGCTTTTTTATAGAAAGGATAAACAATGAAAAATAAGTACAAGAAAACCGTAAAAAGAAAAGTTCCAAAGAAAAAGCAAACTCCTATCATGAAAGAGAAACCAATTATTGATGAAGATATAATTGAAGAAGAAATAATTGAGGATGAGGAGATAGAGAAAGTAGAGGATAATTTAATTGATGAAGATGAAGATGTAGAAAATGAATCTGATGAAGATTCTTTTGATGATGATGAGATCCTTGAAAACCTTGATGAAGATGTACTTACTAAAGAAGACAAAAAGAAATTAAAAAAGAAAAAAGCTGAACTTAGAAAAAAAGAAAAGGGAGAGCTTAAAGAATTAAAAAAGACTGATGAATATAAGGCACAACATAAATCTGAAAGAAAAACTATGGAAAGAAAGTTTATAAAAAAACTAGTAGCTATAATAGCTATAGCTTCTATGTTACTTGCAAGTTGTGGTACATTAATTTTCTATTTAATGAATATGGAATAAATAATAAGGAGTAATTTATGTTAGATGGTATAAAAAGACAATTATCTATAACTTTTACAGGATACTTTGAAGAATTGCAAATGCATCCATGGCAGATTGCTACTGCAATTCTAGATATAATAATTGTTATATTTTTAATATATATGTTAATCAGATTTGCAAGAAAAACTAAAGTTTGGTCATTATTAAAAGGAATTACCATTCTTGTTTTAGTAACTTTAGTAAGTGGATGGTTTAAACTAAGAGTCTTAAACTTTATATTAACTACTATAATGACATATGGTGTTATTGCACTATTAATTATATTCCAGCCAGAATTAAGAAGAGGTCTAGAAACTATAGGATCTAATACTAGAGGCTTTTCTAAATTATTTGGAATAGATAAAAGCATTCAAGATAAAACAAAAGATGATATTTATATGACTGTTATAGCAGCAGAAGAAATGTCAAAGAATAAAGTTGGTGGACTTATAGTATTTGAAAGAGAAGTTAAAATTCAAGATATTATTGATACTGGAATAAAGATGCATTGTGATGTTTCGCCACAAGTATTAGTAAATATATTTGTTCCAAATACTCCACTTCATGATGGTGCAGTAATAGTTTCAAATAATCAAATACAAGCAGCAGCTTGTTTACTACCACTTGCTGATGATAAAGACTTAGCAAGAGAACTAGGTACAAGACATAGAGCTGCAATTGGTATATCAAAAGATAGTGATGCTATTGCAGTAGTTGTTTCAGAAGAATCAGGAAAAATATCTATAGCAAAAAATGGAACACTTATTTCAAATGTTAGTGAAGATGCATTAAAAAGAATATTACTTAAGAGTCTTATATATGATAGATTTGGTGATGAGAAATCTCAAGAATTTAAAGACAATGTTAGAAATAAATTTAATGAGAGAAAATTAAAACATACTAGTAAGAAAAAGTCTGATAAGATATTGAAAACTACAGAAGCTGTTAAAGAAGAGAAGGAAGAAAAAGAAAGCAAAAAAGATTAGTAAAAGAGAGGTGTTAGCTATTTATAATATTAGACTTGTAATAGAGTATGATGGCAAAGATTTTAATGGTTGGCAAAAACAAAATGATAAGTTAAATATTCAAGGCGAAATTGAAAGAGCTATTGAGATTATCACTGGTGAGAAGGTAGAGCTAATTGCTTCTGGAAGAACAGATGCTGGAGTTCATGCTTTAAATCAAATTGCTAACTTTAAAATTGACAAAGATATAAATATAGAAAAATTACCTTATGCTTTAAATTCACAACTTAAAAAATCTGTTAGAATTAAAACAGCAGAATTAGTTGATAACGAATTCCATAGCAGATATCATGCTAAAAAGAAAACTTATAGATATGTTATAAATAACTCATCTCAAGGTTCTAGCATTTATAGAAATTTAGAATATAATTTTCCATTGCATTTAGATGAAAAATTGATGCAAGAAGCTATTGAATACTTTATAGGAGAACATGACTTTAAAGCGTTTAAAGCAAGTGGAGGAAGTACTAAAAGTAGTGTAAGGACAATATATAATGCAAGTGTTAGAAGAGAGGGTGAGAGAATATATATTGAGCTTACTGGCAATGGTTTTCTTTATAATATGGTTAGAATTATTGCAGGTACACTTTTAGATGTTGGACTTGGTAGAATAAAGCCTGAAGAAGTTAAAGAAATTATAGAATCTAAAGATAGAAGCAGGGCAGGTAAAACATTGCCTCCAAATGGACTATTTTTAGTAAATGTAGACTATAATGAATAAAAAATAAAAGTATATAATAAAGAGTTAAAATAAGAAATAATTACTTTTTTGTAATTATTTCTTATTTTTATTTTATATTAACTTTGTTTTAACATATTTCTTATTTGTTTATATAATATAGGTTTATATTCATCAATAGGAAGAGGTTCTTTAAATAATATAGATGAGAAAATTGTACTACTTACAAGTTCAACAATCATAAAAAATGTAACTTCAGGATTATCTAATTTAATATTATTTTTAGAAACTCCATTAATAAACAAATCATAAATACTTTTTTCTTCTAATTCATAATTTGCATGAATATCCATTATTAATTTGTTTGAAATTCCATAATTAAGATTCTTTTCTATAAGTTTTAATAATAAAGGATTTTTAGCTAATTCATCAATGACATAATTTATTACATAAATAAATTGATCAAAGAAATCTTCTATATAATTTTTCTCTAGATTTTTTAAAGCTTCATTAAAAAGTTTTTGAGACTTATATTTAATTATTCTATCCCTTAATTCATACTTATCTTTGAAGTATAGATAGAAAGTTCCTTTTGCAACATTAGCTTTATCAACAATATCTTGAACCGAAGTATTATTAATTCCTTTTGTAATAAAAAGATTAAAACCTTCATTAATAAGTCTATTTTCTTTTTCAGCTTTATTTACTTCAATTTTTTTCTTAGTTTCATTTATTTTATTTCTAATTTTATTATTCATACCTCTAATTATAAATAAAAAATGACCAAAAGTCAAATTCTTATTGACATATTAAAATTTGGTGTTATAATACTAAGTGCATCAAGAATGACCAACGGTCAGGAACAAAGGAGGAGAAATAATGCAAAAATATGCAAACTTTATTGTTAAACATAAAAAGATAATTTCAATAATCGCTCTAATTTTACTTATTCCATCAATAATAGGATATGTAAACACTAGAACGAACTATGATATTCTAATATATCTTCCTGATGATATTGAAACAATACAAGGGCAAAACATTTTAGCTAATGACTTTAATATGGGATCTTTTGCAATGATTGTTACTGATAATTTAAAGCCAAAAGATATATTAAAATTGGAAAATAAAATTAAAGAAGTTGACTCAGTTCAAAAAGTTATTAGTATAGCAGATGTGATTGGTACTGATATTCCAGTGGATGCTTTGCCTGATGAGGTGAAAAGCAAAGTTTATTCAGGAAATGATACAGTCATAATGGTTACATTTTCAGGAAAAATTTCTGAAGATAAAACTATGGTAGCAGTCAATGAGATTAGAAATATATGTGATGGTTATGCTAAAGTAGGAGGAATGACTTCAGCTCTTATAGATACTAAAGAACTTTCAGATTCAGAGGTTGCTATTTATGTGCTAATTGCTGTTGTATTATGTTTAATTATCTTACAATTGGCATTAGATTCATATTTTACACCATTTCTTTTATTATTAAACATAGGATTTGCTGTAATATATAATATGGGTTCTAACTATTTTTTAGGCGAGATATCTTATATCACCAAAGCAATAAGTGCTGTATTACAATTAGGTGTTACAATGGATTTTGCTATATTCTTATATCATAGTTATATAGAAGAAAAAAATATATTGATATCTAATAGAAAAAATAAAGAAACTGATAAAGATATTAATGATAAAGCAATGAGCATTGCTATAAAGAAAACTATGACATCTGTTATAGGAAGTGCTATTACAACTATTGCAGGTTTTCTAGCTCTTTGTAGCATGAATTTGACATTAGGAAAAGATATTGGAATTGTTATGGCAAAAGGAGTTTTATTTGGACTTGCTTGTGCAATTACAATATTACCATCATTTATTCTTTTAACAGATAAATTAATTGAAAAAACAAAACATAAACCAATTATTCCTCAATTTAAAAGATTAAAAGATTTTAATTTAAAACATTATAAAGCCATAATTGTCATTGCAATAATTATTTTACCTTTTGCAATTTATGGATATAAAAACACTAAAGTATATTATAAATTAGATAGCTCATTACCAGATTCACTATCTAGTATTGAAGCAACACATGAATTACAGGACAATTTTGGAATTATCTCAACAGAGTTAGTATTAGTTGATTCAAATATGGAATCAAGCAAGTTAAAAGAGATGACTAATGAGATTAAGTCTGTAGAAGGAATTGATGGAATAATATCATATGTAGAAATCTCAGATAAATTACCTGAAGAGATGTTGCCTAATAATGTAAGAGAAATATTTAAGACAGAAAAATATCAATTATTAATAATAAATTCTAAATATGAAATTGCAACAAATGAATTAAATAATCAAATTAACGAAATAAATTCAATTATTAAAAAATATGATGAAAATGGAATATTAGCAGGTGAAGGACCTTTAATGAATGATTTAGTTAAAGTAAGTGATCATGATTTTAAAGCAGTTAATTATTTTTCACTTGGAATTATATTCTTAATAATGATTATCGTACTTAAGTCAGCAAGTTTACCATTTATTTTAATGTTGACTATTGAATTTGCAATTTTTATTAATATGGGAATTCCAAGTTATACTAATACAACTTTACCTTTTATTGCATCTATAGTTATTGGAACAATCCAATTAGGAGCAACTATAGATTATGCTATTTTAATTACTACTAAGTATATTGCAAATAGAAAAGAAGGACTTTCTAAATATGACTCTATTAATAAGAGTTTAAGTACATCAATTAACTCAGTATTTGTTAGTGCTTTATGCTTCTTTGGAGCAACATTTGGTGTAGGAGTTTATTCAAAACTTGAATTAATTGGATCATTATGCACTTTAATGTCAAGAGGAGCAATCATAAGTATGATAGTAGTAATTACATTATTACCAGCATTACTAATAACATTTGATAAGTTGATATGTAAAACAACAAAAGAATTAAGCAAGGGAAGAGAGGTTTAAATATGAGAAGAAAAGCTATTATAAAAACAATTAGTACTATAATTTTACTTAGTATATTAATGTATTCTATACCTGTCATGGCATATACTAAGGATGAAACGGTATATTCAAAAATAAATACCAATAACGAATTATATTCTACATTAGTTACTTCTAAGATAAGTAATAATAGCAGAGATGATTTAATTGATGATATTTCTAATTTACTAAATATTGAAAATCTAAGTGGAGATGAAGAATATTCAAGAAATGGTAACACAATTACTTGGAAGACAAACGGAAATAACATCACATACAAAGGTTCAAGTAATCAAGATTTACCAATTAAATTAAATATAAAATACGAATTAGATGGGCAAGAAGTAGAGCCACAAGAGATAGTTGGAAGAAATGGAAAAGTAAAGGTAATTTTAGATTATGAAAATCTTGATGCTCATACTAAATTAGTAAATGGCAAATACGTTAAGATGTATACTCCATTTGTTGTAGTTGCAGGAAGTATTATAAACAATGAAAATAATACAAATATAGAAATATCGAATGGTAAAGTAATAGATAACGGAAATTCTTCAATTGTAATAGGAATTGCAATGCCGGGATTACAAGAAAGTTTAGGTATTAGTTCAAGTGATATATCTATTCCTAGCAAAATTGAGCTTATGATGGATTCCAATGATTTTGAAATGAATAGTATCATAAGCTATGCTACTCCTAAAATTTTAGAAAAAGAAGATTTAGATATCTTTGATAGCTTAGATGAAATATATTCTGCTGCTAATCAATTAAAAGATGCTAGCAACAAATTAAAAGAAGGAAGTAGTGCGTTAGCTGAAGGTGCTACTCAATTGAAACAAGGAACTGACTCAGCATTAGAAGGGGTAAAACTAATTAATAATTCTGTCAAAAAATCAACAAATAAATTATTAAATGATGACAGTGATACATTAACTTCTGAACAAATATATTTAATTGGTCAAAGTGCAGCTAAACAAGCTGTAGCAGAAATAGAGAATCAAAGTGATACTATAACAGATAAAATGATTTCTAATATGAAGCTTGTAGCAGAACAAACTGCAATTTCTACTGCAAAAGAAGTTGCTAAACAAACTGCAGGAAAAACAGCTGTAGCAACCGCAAAAGAAGCAGCTTTAACTGCTTCTGAAGAAACTGCTAGAAGTATTATTTCTAATGTTAATAAAGAAATATATAATTCTATAAAAGAGCAAGTTACAAATTCAGTTATAGAGCAAGCCAAAGCTCAAAATGCAGAACTAAAAGACTTATCAAACGAACAAGTTTTAGGATTAATTCCAAGCTTAAATGATATTATTGAAGCTAATACAGTAAATCTTTATGCTAAACAAAAACAAGATGAAGAAGCTGTTGTTAATTCATGCAAACAGTCTATTGAAAATAAATTCAAAAATGAATCTTATGTTAATGCGATTAAATCTAAAGCCGAAGAAAAGGCATCTCTTACAGAAAATGATATTAAAAAACTTAAATTTGCAGCTGATTCAGGAATTGATGCACAATATGAGATAATAAAAGAGCAAGCTGTAAATAATGCTAAATTAATTGCTTCTAATACTGCAGATTCAACAGCTCAAACAGTTGCTATTTCAATTTCTAGAAAAGTGAAAGCTGGAGTACTAAAGGAAGTTGCTGATAATATGAATTCTCTATCATCAGGGCTAGATGAACTTGAATCAGGTTTAGTCCAATTAGATGAAGGATCAAATTCTCTTGCAGAAGGTTCAAATACCCTAAGTAATGGAATCAAAACTTTTGATGAAAAAGGAATAAATAAACTATATAATTATATAAATGGAGATTTAAAAGATTTAGATGCACGAATTGAGGCACTAGAAGATTTAGCAGAAGAATATAAAACATTTAGTGGTCTTCAAGATGGAAACAAAGGATCTGTAAAGTTTATAATTATAGTAGATAGCTTAACCAAAAACGAAGAAAATGAAAAGAAATCTACTGTAATTAATAATGAAGATAGTGTTTCAACAATTAATGAAGAAAATACTCTTTTGAACAATCAAATAACTACTACAAAATAATAATAAATAAAAATAGAGGAGAGCTTTAAATGCTCTCCTTATTTTTTATTTATTTTAACTCTACGATAGTTACACCATAATCGCCTTCGCCAATACTTGCTATACGGAAGCTTTTAACGTATTTTGAAGTTTTTAAATAATCATGTACGCCTTGTCTTAATTTTCCTGTTCCTTTTCCATGTACTACACGTACAGTTTTAAGGTTAGCCATTTTACAATTATCTAAATATTTATCTAATGCTTCAATTCCATCTGCAACTGTTTCACCAATAATATTTATTTCAGTAGAAGTGGTCATTGCTTTATTGTTATTTAATGAAATATTGCCTCTATTTGCCTTTTTATTATATTGACTGATATATTTGTCGTTCAGTTTAGATAAGTTGCTAAAATCTAATTTATTTGTGTCTAAAGAATTAATTCTTTTATTAAATTTTGATCTAAGATTTTCTATATCTTTTTGATTTGCTCTAGAGTCTAATTTTTTTAATTCTCTTATAATACTATCCGCTTCATCCTTTGCATCAATAATTATCTGCTTAGCCTCTTGTTTAGCCTTTTCAATTTTTTCTTCTTCATTTTTTAAACGAGAATTATTTTCATTTTCTAATTGTTTTCTAAGAAGAGTAACTTGATTAAGATTTTTATTAATTTGAACTTTTTCTTTTTCAATAGTTAGTCTATCTTCATATATCTCTTTAAATAAAGTTTCAGTATCAACAGCAGGCTTATCCATTAAAGATTTTGCTTTATTAATTACATCTTCCGGTATACCTAATTTTTCAGAAATTTCAAATGCATTGCTTTTTCCGGGAATTCCCATTAATAATTTATATGTTGGCTTCATTGTCTTTAAATCAAATTCTAAACAACAATTAGAATAGCCATCTGTTACATAACAAAAATCTTTCATTTCATGATAGTGGGTAGTAGCAATAGTAAAAGCTCCTTCATCATGAAATTTTTGAAGTAAACTAATAGCTAAATTAGCTCCCTCCAAAGGGTCTGTTCCGCTTCCAAGCTCGTCTACTAATATAAGACTATCTTGTGTAAAGTTATTAATAATATGAGCAATATTGGTAATATGACTAGAGAAAGTAGAAAGAGATTCAACTATACTTTGGTCATCTCCAATATCAGCAAAAACATTATCAAATACTTTAATAGTGCTTCCTTCATCAGCTGTTATATTTAATCCACTTTGGGCCATTAAAGCGAGTAAGCCAACTGTTTTTAAAGTAACAGTCTTACCACCAGTATTTGGACCTGTGATTACTAAAGTTGTGAAATTTGATTTTTCTTCATCAACTTTACCTATATAAAGATTAATTGGTACTACTAATGATTTATCCAACATAGGATGTCTTGCTTTTTTTAGATAAATATAATCACCTAAAATAGGTTTAGTTGCATTTAATTCTTTAGAGAGAATTGCTTTACTATTTAAAAAATCTATTTGTGAGATTAATTCTATATTATTCTTTAAATTATCACTAATAGGATAAAGCAAGTTAGATAACTCATCTAAAATCCTTTCAATTTCTTTAGTTTCATTAATCTCTAATTCATTTATTTTGTTATTTGTTTCAAAAACTGATATAGGCTCTATATAAACTGTCTGACCAGAACTTGATATATTATGGATAAATCCTTTTATCATGCTTCTATATTCATTCATAACAGGAATAACAAAACGATTGTTACGAATAGTTACTACTTTATCTTGAATATATTTACTATAAGTATTTGAGTGAATAATGTCATTTAAACGATTGCGAATATCAATCTCTAAATTTTTCTTCTCTTTTCTAATTTTATTAAGAGTGGGAGAGGCACTATCACTTATTTCATTTTCACTAATTATGGCATCATTAATCTTCTTTTCAATATTCTCATTTATATATAATTCTGAAAAGTAGCATTGAACATTTTCAAATGCATCACTTCTTTCTTCAAACGCATTATTAAAGAATTCTAATAATTCTCTACTAGTAGTTAACAAATCTTTCATTTGAAGTAATGAGCTAATACTTAAGGACATATTACTCTCTAATCTCTTAAATATCGGAGATATATCTTCGAAATTAGAAATAGGCAAATTACCAAATGAATTTACTAAATCTAAAATAGTATTTGTTTCATCTAATTTATTTTGCACAATTTCTGGTTCTGTATAAGGTTCTAGTTGCGATGCTTTTTCTTTACCATTAAAAGTTTTGCAAAGATTAATTAATTGTTCTTTTATAATATTGTATTCTAGTTTTTCTAAATATTTTTTATACATTTTTTATTTCCTCTTTAATATAAGTAAATTATACCCTAAAAGCCTAGAAAAGACAATAATTATAACGATTATGAAACATAAATTAATATGGTTGCAAATATATTTAATATAAAATAAAATAAGAATGAAAAGTATAATTTTTATAGTTAGGAATTGTATTTATGAAAACTAATAATGAAATAATTACAGAGACAGAAGATGAAATAAAAGAAGATCCTATAATTGATATTAATGATAGATTTAGAAGAGGATTTCCTATATTTTTTATAATACTTGCGACATTAATAATTGCTGTTCCGCTTCTAAGCGAAAATATTTCATCTTTTAATGAATTTAGAATTCATATAGTAAGAGTTATATCAATACATAAGATTCTATTTAAAGGAATGTTTCCTGTATTAATTAGCCCTGACAATATGTCTGGATTTGGTTATGCTTTAAATGTATTCTATGGGCCACTAACGACATTTTTCCCAATAATGTTTTCTATATTAACTGGTGGAAATGATATTTTAGGACTTAAACTATTTACAATTGTTGCATCACTACTAAGTAGTATGTCAATGTATTTCTTTACTTTAAAGATTACTAAAAATCGTTATGCTTCTACTATAGCAGCTATTGTATATACTTTAGCTCCATATAAACTAACAGACATTTTTTCTAGAAATGCAGTAGGAGAGTATACAGCTTTTATATTTACGCCAATATTGTTTAATGGAATTTACGAATTACTATATGGTGAAAAAAACAAAAATTACTTAATAATACTTGGTGCTGTAGGACTTATATTATCACATACTATAACCTCATTTTATGCTGCAATATTTGCTGTAGTATTTTTACTTATTCATCCAAAAAGAACATTTAATAAAAAGAATATATTAAAGCTTGTAATAGATTTAGTAATAATATTACTTTTAAGTGCCTTCTACTTAGTTCCACTACTAGAATATAAAGGATTTACTGATTATGCAATTTATGATGAAACTAAAATGGGAACTTCAATAAGTAGCGTAAAATCCACAACAATTGGGATAGATGAACTATTTAAAAATGAATTTAAATCATTTGATGAGAACCATGAACCTATAATTGTATTATCGCTTGGAATAGCTCCAGTTCTTTTAACAGTTCTATCATTATTTGTATTCAAAGAAGTTGATAGTAAATATAAAAAGATTTATATAAGTTTTCTTATATTTTCATTATTTAGTTTATTTATGTGTACACCAGCTTTTCCATGGAAAATACTTCCTGGAGTATTTGGAGTAATTCAATTTAGTTGGAGAATGCTTGGATTTTTCTTAATATTTGATAGCTTTATTTGTGGAGTTAATAGTTATTTAGTTGTCAAAGACATTAGACATTTAACATATTTTATAAGTGTATTAATAATTGGAATAGTTATGGTATTAGGCACTGCTAGAACATTTAAATACTTTCAAAATTATGATTTAACTAGAGATAAAATGTACGAAGCAAATACAAAAGGATCAATACTTAATTTTAATAATGTTAATAAAGAATATTTACCGCTTAAAGCAAGTAATAATATGAGATATATGCTTTATAGGCCAGAAGGTGTTGTTTTACTAGATTATGATTTAAATACTAATGTAAATACAAACTATAACCAATTTAATGGAGAAGAGAATTTAGAAGAAGTAGAATTTGACTTTAATATAGAAAATGAATACAAAGATGGACTATATTATAGTGTAGATATATCTGAAATAAATGAAAGAACAAAATTAGAGCTTCCTTATTTATATTATCCTGGATATAAAGTTACACTAGATGGAGAAGCTTTAGAAACATTTGAATCTAATAATGGCTTTTTAAGTACAACCATAGATAAAGGTGGCAAATTAGAAGTTAAATATGTTGGAACTAGAGTTGAAAAAGTTGGATATATTATTTCATTTATTGGCTTAATAGCATTAATCATATATATACATTTTGAAAGAAAAAAGAATTTAGATTATGATAATATGATTCATGAAGAAAAAGCTTTGAAATCTAAGTAAAATGTGGTATAATAGTACTTATCTTATAAAAAACAATTTAGAAAGGAGTGTTAAAATATGGCAAAACCAGTAGTAGCTATCATAGGAAAACCTAATGTTGGAAAATCTACATTTTTTAACTATCTAATTGGCGAAAGAAAATCAATAGTAGAAGACACTCCAGGTGTTACACGTGATAGAGTATATGGAGAGACAACGTGGAAAGATAAAGCATTTACTGTTATTGATACAGGAGGAATTGAAGTTGGCTCTAAAGATGCAATAACTGAACAAATAAAATTACAGGCTGAGATTGCTATTGATCTTGCTGATTGCATTGTATTTATGACAGATGTTACAAGCGGAGTTACCAGCCAAGACCAAGATATAAGTTTAATACTTAAAAAATCTAAAAAGCCAGTTTTATTAGTAGTAAATAAAGTAGATGATTTTAAAAGATATGAAAATGATGTTTATGAATTTTACAATTTAGGATTTGGCGAGCCGCTTCCTATATCATCATCTCATTCAAAAGGTATTGGAGATGTACTAGATAAAGTATATGATTTAATTCCTGAAGTAAATATTGATGAAGAAGACGATACAATTAAAGTTTGTTTAATTGGAAAGCCTAATGTAGGAAAATCTTCATTGATTAATAAAATTTTAGGTGAAAATAGATTAATAGTTTCAGATGTTGCTGGTACTACTAGAGACAGTATTGATTCATATTTTGAAAATGAATTTGGAAAATATACATTTATAGATACAGCGGGTCTTCGAAGACATAGTAAAGTGGATGAAGATATTGAAAAATACTCAGTATTAAGAACAGAACTTGCAATTGAAAGAAGTGATGTATGTTTACTTTTAATAGATTGTTTAGAAGGTGTAACTGACCAAGACGCTAAAATTGCAGGTCTTGCTCATGAATCTGGAAAAGCAGTTATTATTGTTATTAATAAATGGGATGAATATGATAAAGAAAATGGCACTCTTGATAATTATACTAAAGATGTTTATAATAGACTTAGTTATTTATCATATGCCCCAATCATATTTATATCAGCGAAGACAGGTAAGAGGGTCAACAATCTTTACTCTTTAATTAATAAAGTGGCAGAGAACAATAGTTTAAGAATCAAGACATCTGTTTTAAATGAACTTTTAGCAGAAGCAATAGCTATGGTTCAACCACCAACAGATAAAGGAAAAAGATTAAAGATTTATTATATGACACAAGTGGCTGTTAAACCACCAACCTTTGCTATATTTGTAAATAGTAAAAAGTTATTCCATTTCTCTTATGAAAGATATATTGTTAATAAATTAAGAGATACATTTGGATTTGTTGGGACACCGATAAGAATGTTAACTAGAGAAAAAAGTGATAAAAACGAGGAGAATTAAAAATGAGTTATATTATTGTTGGTTTAATTGCATATCTATTAGGTAGCATATCATTCTCAGTTATTTTTTCAAAAAAGTTTGCTGGAGTTGATGTAAGAACAAAAGGAAGCGGAAATGCCGGTTCAACTAATGTTTTAAGAGTTGCTGGTAAGAAAGCTGCACTTTGTACTTTAATATGTGATGTACTTAAAGGAGTAGTAGCAATTCTAATCGCATTTTTAGTTGGCAAGATTATTAAAGCAGATAACAACATAGCAGCAATACTATGTGAAATAGCAGGACTTTTAGTTGTAATAGGACATACTTTTCCAGTATTCTTCAAATTTAAAGGGGGAAAGGGAGTTGCAACTTCACTTGGAGTATTACTTACTATCAATTGGAGACTAGGATTAATTTGCTTAGTATTTGCTTTAATTATAATGATACTTACTAGAATAGTTTCTTTAGGATCAATACTTGCTGCTGTTTTATTCCCAGTATTATGCTTATTTGTTCCTTGGAGCTTTATAGTATCAAGTGATAGTCATTTAAGTTATATTATTTTCTCAATTATACTTGCTTTACTTGTAATATTTAATCATAGAACAAATATTGTAAGATTAAGAAATGGTACAGAAAATAAATTAAACTTCAATAAGAAAGATAAAAAATAATCATTAAATGTAAAGATTGATTATATAAGGAATTTTTTAATAATATATTAATAAATTAGAAATAAAAAAGTTTATGGTTTGCCATAAGCTTTTTTTGTGGTAAAATAGAAAAAAACTTAAAGGAGTTATTATGGAAAATATAAAAGTTGCAGTTATTGGTAGTGGCAGTTGGGGAATGGCAATTTCCACTGTACTTGCTGATAATGGCCATGATGTTAATGTTTGGTCTTTTTCTGAAGAAGAAAAAAATGAAATAAATAATGAGCATATTACACGCTTTTTGCCAAATATCCATCTTAGTAATAATATAAAAGCTTCTAATGATATAAAAGAAGTAGTAGAAGGAAGTAAACTTGTATTTCATGTTACACCTTCTAAGTTTACTAGAGATGTATTTAAACAATATAAAGACTATGTTGGTGATACACCAGTTATAATTTGTTCAAAAGGTTTTGAAATGAAAACTCTATCTACTTTAGATAAAGTATTTATAGAGGAGAAACCTGATATTAGACTTGCGGCAATGTCTGGCCCAAGTTTTGCAGTTGAGGTAGCAAATCATATTCCAACAGCTATTATTTTCGCATCTGAAGATGAAAAAATATTAGAAGAAGTACCACAATTAATAGTAAATAAAAATCTTAGATTATATAAGTCTAAAGATATTACCGGTGTTGAATTTGCTGGTGGATTAAAAAATATTGTTGCTTTTTGTGCTGGTGTGTGTGCAGAATTAAATTATGGCACAAATGCTTCTTCTGCACTTATTACTAGAGGCTTAGCAGAACTTGCAAGACTTGGAGTAAAAATGGGTGCTGATAGAGATACTTTTTATGGACTATCAGGACTTGGAGATCTAATTCTTACATGCTCTAGTGATGAAAGTAGAAATAGAAGAGCTGGAAGATTAATTGGTAAAGGCTATAGTATTGAAGAAGCTAAAAAAGAAATTGGTCAAACAATTGAAAGTATAGACAATATTGAAATTGCTAAAAAGCTTGCTGAAAAATATAATGTTGATATGCCAATTGTAAATGCTGCATACGATACATTATTTAATGGCTTGAGTGCAGCTGATGCAGCAAATAGATTAATGACAAGAAGTTTAAAATTTGAAAATGACTTTGATAATAAATAGGAGAAAAACTAAACATGGATATAACAAAAATAATTGCTACTGAATTAAATATATCTGAAACACAAGTAACAAAAACTATTAATTTAATTGATGATGGAAATACTATTCCTTTTATTGCAAGATATAGAAAAGAAGTTACAGGAAATCTTTCAGATGAACAATTAAGAAATTTAGATGAAAGATTAACTTATCTTAGAAATTTAGAAGAAAGAAAAAATGAAGTTATTTCTTCAATAGAATCTCAAGGTAAAATGACAGAAGAGATTAAAGAGGCTTTAGAAAAAGCATTAACTCTTGCTGAAGTTGAAGATATATATAGACCATTTAAACAAAAGAAAAAAACTAGAGCATCTGAAGCTAAAAGAAAAGGTCTTGAACCATTAGCAATTAATATTAAAGAACAAATAGATAAGACTCCTCTTTCAAAGGTAGCGGAAAGCTTTTTAAATGATGAAGTATTAACAGTTGAGGATGCTATTCAAGGAGCTAAAGATATTATTGCAGAAGAAATATCTGATGATCCTGAATACAGAAAAGCTATCAAAAAGATTTATTATAAATTTGGCGTTTTAGAAACTTCTGCTAATAAAGAAGAAAAGTCAGCCTATGAAATGTATTATAGTTTTTCTGAAAAGATTTCTACTATTCCATCTCATAGAATATTAGCTATTAATAGAGGAGAGAAGGAAGAATTTCTTAAAGTTAAATTAGTTAAACCTGAAGATAAGATATTAGAGATAATCCAAAAAAATGTTCTAATTAAAAACTCTACTAGAGAAGCGGAATTAATAGATACTATTAAAGATAGCTATGAAAGATTAATTGAACCTAGTATTGATAGAGAAATTAGAGCAGATCTTACTGAAAAAGCAGATACAGGGGCTATTAAAGTTTTTGGCAAAAATGCTAAAGAATTATTGCTAGGAGCACCTTTAAAAGGTTTAACTGTTCTAGGATTTGATCCTGCATATAGAACTGGATGTAAACTAGCTGTTATTGATGAAACTGGAAAAGTATTAGATACAGGAGTAGTATATCCAACTGAACCTCAAAATGATATTGAAGGATCACAAAAAACTCTTATCAATTTAATATCTAAATATAATATTAATATGGTAGCTATAGGTAATGGTACAGCATCTAGAGAATCTGAAGAATTTGTATCAGATACTTTAAAAATCATTAAGGAAAAATATAATGTAGATGTGTATTATACAATAGTTTCTGAAGCGGGAGCATCAGTTTATAGTGCATCAAAGTTAGCGACTGAAGAATATCCTGATCTAAATGTCTCATTAAGAGGTGCAATATCTATTGCAAGAAGATTGCAAGATCCTCTAGCAGAATTCGTTAAAATCGATCCTAAAGCCATTGGAATAGGTCAATATCAACATGATGTTAATCAAAAAGAATTAGCTGAAAGTTTAAATAATGTAGTCGAAGATGCAGTTAACGAAGTAGGAGTTGACCTAAATACTGCAACACCATCTTTACTATCATATGTTGCAGGTATTAATTCTACAATTGCTAAAAATATAGTTAAATACAGAGAAGAAAATGGAAAATTCTCTAACAGAGAAGAATTATTAAATGTTCCTAGACTTGGTAAATCTGCATTTGAACAATGTGCTGGATTTATTAGAATTCCAGATGGAGATAATCCATTAGAGATTACAGCTGTCCATCCAGAGAGCTATGAAGCTACAAACAAATTATTAAAAAATATTGGATATACTTCTAAAGATTTGCTAGATAAAGAAAAACTATCTTCAATTAGAACAAAGTTAGCCAGTATTGATATAGCTAAAACTTCAAAAGAACTAGAGGTAGGGGAATTAACTTTAAAAGACATAATAGATGAACTTTCAAAACCTGGAAGAGATCCAAGAGAAAACATGCCAAAACCAATTCTAAGAAAAGATGTTCTTAAATTTGAAGATTTAAGAGATGGGCAAATTCTTACTGGTACTGTTAGAAACATCACTGATTTTGGATGCTTTGTAGATGTAGGAGTTAAACATGATGGTTTAGTTCATATATCTGAAATGAGTGATAAGTATGTTAAGAATCCTAGCGATATTGTTTCTATAGGTGATATAGTTAAAGTAAAAGTTATTGGTATTGATGAAGAAAGACAAAAGGTTAAATTATCAATGAAAAATATCTAAAAATTATTTGCTAGAATCACTAAAATTTGATATAATTATGTATGTAGTAAATTGATTAGTCGCGTAAGTCAACACCGAAAGGTGACTTATGAGGAAAGTCCGGGCCCCATAGAGCAAAGATGCTTGATAACGTCAAGTGAGGGTAACCTTAAGGAAAGTGCAACAGAAAATTACCGCCTAAGTTTACTTAGGTAAGGGTGAAAAGGCAGGGTAAGAGCCTACCGCTTTGGTGGTGACACCGAAGGCACTGTAAACCCCATCTGGAGCAACGCCGGTATATAGGGAGGCTTTAAAGCTGCTCGCTATCTCCCGTTCTGGTGGCAGGAGACATGTAGCAATACGTGTTCAAGATAAATGACTAATCTCGACAGAACCCGGCTTACAGATTTACTACTTTAAATATTTTTATATATTTAAATCAGCCTCCTTAATGGGGGCTGATTTTTTATGGTTTAATAATTAATTTAAGTTTAAAAGATTACTATATTTAAAAAAATATAATAAAGATTATATAACTATATAAGATTTAATATATCTTGAGGAATAGCTGCTTGTATAGTTAGTTCCTTTTTGGTTATTGGATGTATAAACTTAATTTGTCGTGCATGTAAAGCTTGTCTATTTATTAAAGTTGATCCTTTGCCATATAAAGTATCTCCTAATATAGGATGACCTAAATATGAAAAGTGAACACGTATTTGATGAGTCCTTCCTGTTAAAAGTTTTATGTTTAATTCCGAGTAATTATTGTCATCATTTATTTCGTTATTTTCATTGTTTTTAAAATTCTTAATTACTTCATATTGAGTAATAGCTTTTTCTCCATCTTTAGCTACCATTCTTTCTATAATGCTATCAGCTTTTCTTTTAATTGGAAGATCAATTGTTATAATTCTATTTTCAATAGGCAATGTACCTGTTACTAATGCTAGATATTCTTTTTCAAAAATACTTTGCTTCATTTGTTTTACTAATTGTTCTTGAATATACTCACATTTTGCAATAATTACTATTCCTGAAGTGTCTTTATCTAATCTATTTACTAATCTAATTTTTTTATTTAGATTATTTGATTCAAAATATGCTTTAATTCCATTTGAAAGTGTATCTTCATAATGCATCATAGTGGGGTGGACAGGCATATTTGCAGGTTTATTTACAATAAGAAGCCATTCATCTTCATATAGTATGTCAAAGTGTATATCGTTATTTGGTACTACATTGTCTTGAGTTTCTGCATATCCCATATTAATTGTAAGAATGTCACCTTCTTTTAATGGGGTATAAGTAGTTAACAAATTATTATTTAAATAGATATGCTCATTTTTAAGCTTACTAAAAAGTCTTGAAGATATGTTTAATTTATCTTTACATATTTCCAAGACTGTTTTTTCATTTGAAATTTTATAATCTATTTTCATCTTATTATTCATTGTCAAAAGCCTTATAAATTAATAAAAAATATATTTTTATTATATAAAAATTCTTGTACTTTTACAAGTTATTAGTTATAATGTTAGTCAGTTAAAAAATAAATAAAGTTCAAGAAAGGGATTTTTATATGAGTTTTATTGATGATATGAAAAATAAAGCTAGAACCTCAATTAAAACCATTGTACTTCCAGAAAGCGAAGATTTAAGAACTTTAAAAGCAGTACAAATGATTAATGAACAAGGTTTTGCTAAAGTTATTTTAATAGGCAATCCAGAGAAAATAGCATTAGATGCAAGAGATAATCACATTGATTTAGGAGATACACCTATAATCAATAATTTAAATTCTGATAAGTTGGATTATTATGCAAATAGTCTTGCTGAATTACGTAAGAATAAAGGCATGACATATGATGAAGCAATGGAATTGTTAAAAACAAATTCTAGATACTTTGCAACAATGATGGTTAAGATGGGAGATGCTGATGGCTTTGTTTCAGGAGCTTGTCACTCAACAGCAGATACTCTTAAACCAGCATTACAAATCATAAAAGGAGCACCTGGAATACCAACTGTATCAGCATTTTTTGTAATGGTATTACAAGAAACAACATTTGGTGATAATGGAGTATTCATTTATGCTGATAGTGGAATGAATGAAAATCCAGATAGTGAAGCATTGTCTGATATTGCTATTTCATCAGCAAACTCTTATAAGGAATTAGTAAATCCAGAAGGAACTCCAAGAGTTGCTATGTTATCTTATTCAACAAAAGGTAGTGCTCATAGCGAATTAACTGATAAAGTTATAGATGCAACAAATAAAGTAAGAGCTAAAGCTCCTGATCTAATAGTTGATGGTGAATTACAATTAGATGCAGCAATAATTCCTGAAGTTGCTAAATTTAAAGCACCTGGATCACCTGTAGAAGGAAAAGCAAATATATTAATATTCCCTAATCTTGATGTTGGAAATATATGTTATAAAATGACTCAAAGATTAGGACATGCAGAAGCTTATGGTCCTCTTTGTCAAGGAATGGCAAGACCAGTAAATGATCTATCTAGAGGATGCTCAGCAGAGGATATAGTTGGAGTAGTTGCTATAACAGCTGTCCAAGCAATAAATCAAAAATAAAAAGGAGAGAAAGATGAAAATTTTAGTATTAAACTGCGGTAGTTCTTCTTTAAAATATCAAGTAATCGATATGACAACAGAAGAAACAATGTGCTCAGGAAACTTTGAGAGAATAGGAAGTGAAAAATCTTTCTTAACTCATAAAGTTAATGGACAAAAGATTAAATTAGAGGAGCATGTTAAAAATCATGCTGAAGCTCTAAAGCTAGTTTTAGACCAAATTACAAATTCAGAATATGGCGTTATTAAAGATTTAAAAGAAATTGATGGTATTGGCCATAGAATAGTACAAGGTGGAGACAAATTTAGCCACTCAGTATTAGTTGATGATAAAGTAATTAAAGATATTGAAGAATTAGCATCTCTTGCACCACTTCATAATCCACCTGCATTATTAGGAATTGATGCTTGCAAGAAGATTATGCCTGATACACCAATGGCAGTTGTATTTGATACTGCTTTTCATCAAACATTACCAGAGCATAGATATATTTATCCTATACCATATGAGTATTATGAAAAATATGGTATAAGAAAATATGGTGCTCACGGAACCTCACATAAATATGTTTCACAAAGAATTGCTGAAATATTAGATAAGCCAATTGAAGATTTAAAAATTGTTAATTGTCACATTGGACAAGGTGCAAGTATTTGTGCTATACAAGATGGCAAATGTGTTGAAACTTCAATGGGATTATCTCCAGTAGCTGGTATTCCTATGGGTTCTAGAACAGGAGATATTGACCCATCTGTTATTACATTTATTATGAAGAAAGAAAACATGACTCCAGATGAAGCAGATATTTTAATAAATAAAAAATCTGGTCTTCTAGGAATTTCTGGAATTTCAGCTGATAACAGAGATATAGAGATGGCTCTAGCTGAAGGCAATCATAGAGCAAAACTTGCATTAGACCACTATCATTATGTAATAGCAGCATATGTTGCAAGATGTGTTGTTGCTATGAATGGTGTAGATGTTATTACATTTACTGCAGGAGTTGGAGAAAGAGGAGCTGAGTCAAGAGCTGAAATTTGTAAACAACTAGAATTCTTAGGAGTAAAACTTGATGAGAAAGCAAACAAAGATGCTTTCGCTGTAGAAGCTAAGATATCTGCACCTGATTCAAAAGTAGAAGTTTATGTTGTTCCTACTAATGAGGAACTAATGATTGCTAGAGATACTAGAGATCTAGTACAAGGTAAATAATCTATTTTTAATGGGGTTAGTATTTTTATAATTTAATATAAAGGAGAAATAATGAAAGTTTTAGTTATTAATTGCGGAAGTTCTTCACTTAAGTATCAACTTCTTAATATGGAAAATGAAAGTTTAATTTGTAAAGGTACTTATGAAAGAATAGGAGAAAAATCCTTCTTAACGCATAAAATTAATGGCGAAAAAATAGTCCTTGAACACCCTGTAAAAAATCATAAAGAAGCACTAGATTTCTCATTGAAACAAATTCTTGATAAAGAACATCCTGCAATAAAAAGTTTGGATGAAATTGATGCAATAGGACATAGAATAGTTCATGGAGCTGATTCATTCTCTGATGCAGCTGTAATAGATGATTATGTTATAAGTAAAATTGATGAATATAAAACATTTGCACCATTACATAATCCTGCTGCAATCATGGGAATTAAAGCTTGTCAAAAGCTAATGCCTAATATTCCAATGGTTGCTGTATTTGATACTGCTTTTCATTATTCAATACCTAAAGAAAGATATATGCTTCCAATTCCATATAAATATTATGAAAAATATAATATAAGAAAATATGGTTGTCATGGAACATCACATAAATATGTAGCAAATAGAATTGCAGAATTATTAAATAAATCAGTTAAAGATTTAAAAATTGTTAATTGTCACTTAGGACAAGGAGCAAGCATTTGTGCTATTATGAATGGTGAATCTGTAGAAACATCTATGGGACTTACTCCTTTAGGTGGTATTCCTATGTGTAGCAGATCAGGCGATTTAGATCCATCTGTTATTACATATTTAATGGAAAATGAAAAGTTAAAACCAAGTGAGTTGGAAGAAATTCTAAATAAAGAATCTGGTCTATTTGGTTTAACTAAAGGCTTATCTGCAGATTGTAGAGACATAGAAGAAGCTATAGATAAAGGAAACGAAGATGCTAAAACTGCTATGGATCTTTATGAATACAAAGTTGCTCAATTTATTGCAGCATATGCAGTTTCAATGCAAGGTATTGATGTTATAACATTTACAGCAGGAATTGGAGAAAATCAATCTAGAATTAGAGCTGGTATTATCAAATACTTAAATTATATGGGTATTAAAATTGATGATGAGAAAAATAATACTAGAGGAGAAGAAATTTGTATTTCTTCTAAAGATTCAACAATACCAGTTTGGGTTGTTCCTACTAATGAGGAACTTATGATAGCTAAAGATACATTGAGACTGTTAAATAAGTAATTATATTACTTTATTTATACATTTTATTTAAATACTTTCTATTTATTTGAATAAAATCTTATGTTTTGTTATATTTTAATTGGAGAATGTTTGATTTATGGCTAATACAAAAGTAAAGAAAGAATCTAAAAATAAAAGAATATCATTAAAAAAAGTGTATGCTGAAGTAAACCATCGAGAGTTTTCAAATATAACTCATATTAAAGATAAGTTTCTATTAAAATCTAATTTTAAAAACTTTCTTGATGAACACAAGATTCAAGTTATAGTTGAAACAATCATTATTTTAGGACTACTAATAGGGTCTTTTTGGTATTCACCTTTAAATCTTTTATATGTTCTATTATTTATTTTAGTGGTTATAGGTTATAGCATTTACAGCTCAACTTATTCATTAAGATTTACTGAGTCAGATTTGATCATTAAATATAGATTTGAAACAGAAAGAATTTCTTATGATCAATTGTTTAATATTTATTTAGCAAAGAGTAGTAGAGCATGGTTTACACGCTTTTATACTTTAAATATTATTTATCAAAAAGAAAATTCTGAAAGATTTATAAGAACTACATTACCAACTTATTCTTTAAACCATAATGAATTATTAAAATTCTTTAATAATTTTGAAATTGGCCATGAATTTGACAAAAAGTATAACGAACAAGAAGAGAAAAAAGAAAAAGCAGAACTTAGAAGACAAGCTTCTGATGTTAAAGCTGAAGAAAACAAAATTATTATTATTTTCTTTGCAGTTTTAGCTGTAATCATTGTAGGAATTGTAATAGGAGCTTTCGCTTTACTTAAGAAATAGAGAGGATTCAATATGAAAAGGATTGTACCTAAATTAATATTATTTGCCTTTATAATATATGCAATCTTTGTTTTTATAAACCAACAAAAGATGTTAAATGCGTATAATAAAGAAGGAGATCAATATCATAATCAAATAGAACAAGCTAAAATCAAAAATAATGAACTATCTGAAACATTAGATAATATTAATTCAACCAATTATATTGAAGAAATGGCTAGAGAAAAACTTGATATGTATTTACCAAATGAAAGAATATATGTAGACATGGATAAATAATCCATGTCTTTTTTTCGACAATAATTGACTTTTTCCCAGAAAATGTTAAAATATTAATATAGTTTTAAATATTATTTTAATTATTTTTTTATTTAATATTTTTTAATCTTTTTTAAATTCCCAATATTAAAAAACTTAAAATTGAATATTTAATGTTATATTTTATTTCGAAAGGAGATTCTTTATGAATTTTGACGATTATACTCTTGTTGAATTAAGAGTAATGGCAAAAGAAAAAGGGGCTACAAATGTGTCTAAACTTAATAAAGAAGAGCTTATTGAGTTTTTAGAATCAAGTGAAAAAGCTTCAAATGAAAGCAATGCAAATAATCTGGATGATGAAAACCTAAAAGAAGAAAAATTGAATGAAGATATTTCTAATGATTCAGATAATAATATTAGAATCGAGGAAGGTCTTAAATTAGGTGAAAATGATAAAATGGCAGAAGGTGTATTAGAAATACTTCCTGATGGCTATGGCTTTTTACGTGGTAAAAACTATTTATCAACACCTGAAGATATATATGTTTCTCCAACTCAAATTAAACGTTTTAGATTAGATAATGGAGATAAAATAAGAGGAATAACTAGAAAACCAAAAGAAGGGGAGAGATTTCCTGCACTTATTTACGTTGGAGAAGTAAATGGTATTCCACCTGAAATTTCTTATAGAAGGACTAAATTTGATGAATTGGTTCCAATATATCCTGAAGAAAAGTTAAGTATGGAAACAAAAGATAGTAATGATTTAGCTATGAGAATGATAGACCTAATATGTCCAATAGGTAAAGGACAAAGAGGTATGATTGTTGCCCCTCCAAAAGTAGGAAAAACAACATTATTAAAGAAAATAGCAAACTCAATTTCAATAAATAATCCTGAAACTAATCTAATAGTTTTACTAATTGATGAAAGACCAGAGGAAGTAACTGATATGGTCAGAAGTATTAATGGAGAAGTTATATATTCAACTTTTGATGAACTTCCAGAGCACCATGTAAAAGTTGCTGAAATGGTTCTTGAAAGAGCAAAAAGATTAGTAGAAAATAAAAAAGATGTTGTAATATTGCTTGATAGTATTACAAGACTTGCTAGAGCTTATAACTTAACTATTCCTACATCTGGAAGAACTTTATCAGGAGGTTTGGATCCTGCAGCAATTCATTATCCTAAAAAGTTTTTTGGAGCAGCAAGAAACATAGAGAATGGTGGAAGTTTAACAATACTTGCAACTGCCTTAATTGAAACCGGAAGTAGAATGGACGATGTTATATTTGAAGAGTTTAAAGGTACTGGAAATATGGAAGTTGTATTAAATAGAGCTCTATCAGAAAAACGTATATTCCCAGCTATAGACATTAATAAGTCTGGAACTAGAAGAGAAGACCTTTTATATTCATCTGATGAACAAGAAATAATATATAAATTAAGGAAAGCTCTTTCTACTTTAACTCAAGAAAAAGTTAATGAAGACCTTATAAACACTATGTTATCTACATCTAATAATAAAGAATTAATTAATAAATTAAAGCAAATTTTAAGCTAAAACTAGAAAAATTTTACAAATCTACAAAAATGTGGTATAATAGAATAGCATTGTTATGTATACGCAAATTTATTCCGTTGAAAAAACGGAACGTCGTACATTGATTAATATATATTGATACAATTATGGAGGTACATATGGAAATGGTCAGATCTACTTATTATGAAGACACGCGGAAAGCTAAGATAGATTTTGCTAGGATATTCGGCAGACTCAGTATCAGATCCACAAAGAAGAAGGACATCGTAATTGATGCCTCTGCTATGGCAATTATTGATATTGTCAGCAGAATTAATCGGATGACCGAGGAAGGTTATAAGATTATTCTTCTGGAAACAACTCGCGAGGAGCTTGACAAACTTCAGAAGTTCACTGGAGAGGATATCTCTAAGTGGAACGCAAGCAAGTTGCTCGGTATCAGCCAGGGTGATCGAGAGCATTTTTATAATGTTCGCGAAAGATTCCTGTTTAAAGATCCCGACAATCGCATTGCTCAGTTTTGCATGAACCATAAGGATAACGTTATCCTCTGGACTGCAGACAAAAGACTGGCCGCTGAAGTAAATGGTTCCAATTGTGAAGTTGTCTATCTGGGGCCGGATGGTATGGCTACTGCGCAGCCTAAAACCAAGAGAGTCGCAAAATTCTTCCAGGCTACGATGCGGGATGGAAAACTTGTAATCTCTAACAACCGGCAGGACAGAGAAATCTGGATTATGAGAGGTGATGATTGTTTCAAGAATCCTGGAAATGGGTTTGAATTGAAGCTTAATGATCAGATTCTGGTTGCAATCCGAAAGGAAAACCATCAGTATCGTAAAGCTTATGTGGCTTTTGCTGCATATACAGTCATCAAAATCTCTGATGAACAGAATGTCGAGGTCAACTACACACACCAGTATCATGATGTGTATGAACCGCAGACTAAGCTTAGCAATCCTCAGTATCGAACATTTGTGTTGAACTTTATTGAAGGACATATCAAGAACTTCCCGTACAAGATCGACGAGGAAGAGAAAATGCTGATTATCAAAGGTTAATAATGTACGAAAAATGGAAGGGGAGACTCGTATTTGAGTCTTCTCTTCTTTTTTTATTGTATTTTAAATTTCGAGTTGGTATAATACTTTTGAGGTAACTATGGAAGAAAATTTGGTTGAATTAATTAAAAATGGAAATCTAATAGTAGGTAAAATTAAAGACCTTGATGGATTTGCAGTATTTGAAAGAATAAGTCTTGAAGATGCACTAAAGTTAAAGCTTGAAGAGCTTGCTTTTGCTACGCCATCAATGGGCAGAGGAATATTTAGAATTACTGATAATTCTAGAATTGTTAATATTAAGGGTGTTGATTCGCATTTATCTAATTCTGAAAACGCATCCAATGTATTAGCAAACTCTAAAACCCAATATGTAATAACAGATGGAAGCATTAATTATGTTGATGCTACACATCCAGTTAATTTAGTTATATTTCCAGGAAAGAAAGCAGATATAAGAATAAGAGGAACTAGCCCTCTTGAAGACTTAGAAATTGAGGGTGATGTTAATCAAAAACTAAAATCTTTTGGTATTAAAGTTCCATTTATTAAGCAAATTAAAGAATATCCTTTAGATGTTGCAAGAAAATTAGGATTACCTATTAAGATAAAATCTTCTTCTAGAAAAATAAAATCAGATTATGAAGAAGAGAACAAAGAAATAAAAGAACGTTTACATAAGACCTATGGCAAAGCATATGATGAAGAAATTTTAGAAGGATATAGACCTGAATATATAAGCGAATATTTCGATAGATTGGGAATAACCGATAATCCAACATTTATAAATTTTGCTGAAGAAAATAATTTTACTGTTAAAGAATTTACAGACTTTGTAGATAATTCTTATTCTCTTGGACAAAGATATGGGCAAACAACAAGAATTGTAGAAAGTCCTTTTAGAATTTCAGATATTGAATATTATGTAAAAAAAGGTGATTCTAAATCTTTAGAAAGAATTTCTTTATTTACTGAACAACATTCAACAGTTAATAAGCCATTTGAATTAACATTTGCAAAGCAAATGGGTGAAAATGTTGCAAAGCTTATGAATGCAGGCTGGATGACTGAAAATATGTCACATAGACAAGATTTCTCAATTTTAGGAGAGATGTGTGATGATGCATATTTTGATGTTAGAGCAGAATTAGATAAGTTTAATGCAGAGATAAAAAACAATCAAGATGATTCAATGTCAGTTGGTAAATTTGAAGCACTTAAACAAGATACCATGAACCATTTTTATAGTCAATTTATGCATTTTAGTTCATGTATAAAGGTATTACAAGATGAAATGCGTTTAAGAAATTTACCTCAACATCAAATTGATAGTGTTATGAATGAGTTTATTAAATCTTTCTCTAATACAATAAACTTTAAGACAATGGGAGAAAGTTTAAGAATAAATCCTAAAGATGCTGAAGAAGGTTTTAGAAAGATGTTATCTAGCAAAGATTATGCTAGAGAAATGGCTAAATCAAGAAGACCAAATGGTTTTATCTATGATGAACAAGTATTGCTTTGCCATGAAAAAAATAATGATTTCTATAGTGAAATGGCAAATAAAGTTGCTAAGAGTTTAAATCTAGATTTAGATAATGAATTTAATCTAATACAAAAAATGCTACTTCTTAAAGATGATGAAATTGATGAGTTTATAGATAATAGATTGAGATTTTTGGAGGAAAATGCAACTGAGCGTAGAAATGAGATTTCCTTCTTTTCAATAGGATGCTCTAGAATTAATGGAAGAGGGGAAAGCTCAGAAGTAATTGGATATATACCATCAAAAACTAATATTAAGAAAACTGCAGTTGATATGTCTTCATTTAGATTAGATGATAAAGATGCTTATAAATCATTAATAGTTTTTTTAACAAAAAAAATTGATCCAAATTATATAATAAATAATGGAAAGTTATGTAATGACAATGTTATGAGATTAGTACAAGCAGTTTTGATTGATTATTTCGGCATGCATGGTAATGACAATGATAGAAACATGCTTTATGAATCTAAAGCAGATATTGATCAAGATGATAATAGTTTTTCTGTTAAAGAATTTAAAAGGAATAATACAGCAATGTGTGTTGAAAGAGCAGCTCTTGCCCAAAACTTACTAGCTTTTCTTGGATATAATCCAATGATGGTTTATGGTTATATATCAAATGAAAATGGAGATAAAAACGTTGGACATGCTTATAATATAATCATAAGAAATGGAAAAGCTATTATAGCTGATTTTTCAAATCCTATTTTTAAAGATAAGCGTTTTTATAAAACTGCACTATATCCGATTAATGGTGAAACATTAGAACAATTTAAAAAAGGAAAAGGAGCATTTACTATAAATCACAAAAGTTATAAAACAAACGATAAGGGAGAAGTGGAGGAGACAAGTGAAAGAAGAGTTTATTCTTCTGATGAAATAGATCCTCAATATTTTAATAGAAGTAAAGAAAATAGTGATATAGATTATTAAAAGAAAGGAGATTTCGAATGAGATATCAAATCGTTGGACAAACAGTACCTGCAGTTGAATTAGTCTTAAACAAAGGAGAGCAATTCTTTACACAATCTGGTGGAATGTTTTATCAATCAGAGGGAATTGAAATGAATACTAATGCAAGAGGAGGAATAGGAGCAAGTCTTGGAAGAATGTTTACAGGTGAATCAATATTTATGTCTACTTACACAGCACAAGTAGATAATGCTACTATAGCATTTTCATCAACAGTTCCTGGATGTGTTCTTCCAATTAATTTAGGAGCTGCTCCTGGAGGAATTATAATGCAAAAAGGAGCATTTCTATGTGCTCAAAATTCAATTAATCTAAAAGTAGAGTTTACTAAAAAATTCTCAGCTGGATTATTTGGTGGTGAAGGTTTCATTTTACAAAGAGCAGAAGGAAATGGAATGCTATTTATGGAAATAGATGGAGATCAAGTTGTAAAGACGTTACAACAAGGAGAGGTATTAAAGATAAGTACTGGAAACCTAGTAGCATTCGAACCTACAGTAAGATATGAGGTTGAAACAATTAAAGGTCTTAAGAACATATTCCTTGGCGGCGAAGGTTTATTCTTAACTAAATTAACTGGTCCTGGAAAAGTTATTCTACAAACTCAAAACTTCCCTGATTTTGCTGGTAGAATTAGACCATATGTAGCAACAGGATCGTAAATCATTTTAACAAACTATAATACTTTATAATAAAAATAAATAATAAAAACAAAAAAGATCAGATATTTTGTATCTGGTCTTTTCTTTATAATTGCTTATAGGAAAGAGGTAGATAGTCTAATTTCATATGTTGTTTTTTGCTACACATAGTTGCGTGAAATCAAAGTTTCATGCAAAAGGAAGCATATTAAAAACAACCTATTATTGATTCCTCTCTAATAGTCCTATTCCTAGCTTATTTGAGTTCTTTTATTAATACTATTTATATAACACTCTACAATCATTTTATAGACCTTTTTATGATTTGTTTTAATATTGATATCTTATCTTAACATTTTTATCTTATTTACTATTCATGTTTATCACTTTTCTAATTTTAAATATTATTGAATCTTAATACTAAAATATATTTATTGTATATGGATATCTTTTTACAATTCTATTATGAAATTATGAAAAATGCTCTAAAGTCTATTTTTAGGCTGTTTTGCCGACAACAAGTTATATTACTTTTTTATAAAAACGTCTTAAAATCGATTCTCGTGTGTCGTTATTTTGACCATTTTTTGATTAATATCTTATAACCATTACTAGTACAATACTTATAGAGTATTTGATCATAATGTAACTTTTTAATAATAATTAATAAGAATGATTAACTTGTTTGGTTATATTTTAAAATTGCTTATAATCGATTTTGATAAATAATTAAATGATAATATAGACTAATAAATAATTAACAGTGAAACTATATTATCTAAATAATAAAATCTGATTATAGCTAAATTATAATTATGATTTAAAAATTATGCTAGATTAATAATGAATATATTATAAATATATTTTATTAACGCTTATAATCAATAATATAACAAATGTTCGTTTTTGAAAGCAAACACTTTTACAATGCAAAATATAAATTTTTTAGTAAAAATCAAATTAATATAAATTTTATAATTATATATTTATGTAAACATTTATAATAAAATTTTTTATTTATATTTATATTTTCATTTAATTTTATTTTTTATATTCAAATTCATTTATCATATAAATCTATACCCTAAAAATTATAAAAATAAAAAAGAGGGGAATAACTCTATTTTAGAGCTCTCCCTCCTCTTCTCTCTCCTACTCTTTATTTTCTTGATTTTTGTAAAATTTATGTTAAATACTATTTTTTAATTTTATTTGAATAATAATCAATAGCATCTTGAATACAACAATACTTATCAACTAAAGTTAGCAGTAATCCTTCTTTGCTTTTTGGTGGAATTATAGTAACTGGAAACATATGATTTTTAATCATATCTTTTTCTTTTTTATTTAAATCAAATAGTTTAGTGGCATTATCATAAGCAGTTTGTCCATGAGTATATGCATGTAAACCCTTTCTCCCATTTTGTCTCTTTCTCCAATCATATAAAAATAAATCATGAAGCATTGCACCTCGTGCAGCTGATTTATAATCCCAATTAAATCTTTTTGATATTTTATAGCAATAATATGATGCTAAATAGCAATGATCAAAGCAAGTTGTATTATAATGTTGCATATAAGATTTCATTTGCTGAGTAGTAGAATTTTCAACTAAATCTTTTATAGTATTATTAAAATCTTTATCATTTTTGAGTTTTGTCAAAGTTTTATTGTTCATTTTTATTAATATATTAATTTTGTCCTTCCCTAATTGTTATATTGTTCTAAGTATTCTTTTCCCTTATTTATGATTTCTTTTTCAGAATAAATCTTAATTTCAGAGTATTTATGTTCATTAGAAAATTCATTTTTTAAAATTAATTTTTCATTTTCATAGTCACATAAATTAGGAACTGAAGCAATTAAATCAAAATCTTTATTTAAAATATATCCAGAAAGACCAGTGCTTATGAGATGTTCTCCATTTGGAGTCTTTCCAAGATATGTATCAAGCCAACGACAATTCTTTGGAATTTCTATTTCTTTAATTAATTGTTTAGTTTGAGTATTATATATTTCTAATTTATTATCATAGTAAGGAAAAAATACAAGTGACTTATCATCTGAATAAAATGCTTTATTTAATAAACTTTTCTTTTTAGGATTATATTCATTAATAAGTTGTTCACTTTCATTATAAGTTAGTGTTTGGTGTTCTTTTTCCTCATAATCAGAATCTTTTAATTCATCATTTTTTAGATTTCCATACACAATTATCCTGTTATCTCCTGCAACATATGCTATAAATCCCACTTTAGTTTTTACAAAACGCATATAATTATCTAGATTGCAATTAAACAAACCTTCATGAATTGTTCCCTCTGCAGATTTTGTTGGAAGAAAATGTAAGTAGCCTTTATCAGAAAATAATAAATAATGATTGTCAGTAGTATAGCAATCACAAGCTGTTCCTTGAATAGGATATTCTGTTATTGTAGTTCCAGTATCATAATTCAATAAATATGCAAAACTATTTGTTATAAACATTAGCGTTTTATTAGAATTATTCAAAAGATTAATTTTTATATCTTTTGCACCAATTTTTTTAAATTCCTTCTG
>DGSM01000061.1:1252-10655 GCA_002393975.1 Clostridiales bacterium UBA4362 | reverse complement strand
TATTTTACTTACTAATGCTAGAACTGATATTCCACCTATTCCAACTAATAAGTATTTATTCATTACATCATCTGTCTTTGGATTAGATGATTTACCTTTTCCTCCTGAGATGTCTGATTTTACTTTATCTATGCTTTCATAAGAATAAACAAACTCTTTTCCATCATCTTTACTAGATACTTTATTTGGAATTACTTTTTTCCAAAATCCTTTTGTATATCCTTCATTTGGTTTACTTCCTACCTCTGGTATTGATGTAGTTCCAGTGCCTTCTTTTGATAGATTTCCATCTTTATCTTTTAATGTAACTATATCTGTTTTAGTGCCTTTACTTCCATCATTCCAATTGCCATTTTCTACTTTATAAGTAATTCTTATTTGATATTTATCTGGAATTCCATCTCCCTCTGTTGCATCTCCATCTATTGCATAATCTAAGACATCAGTTTCATAATATACTCTAATTACATTGTCTTCATCGTTTACTGAAATTGTTATTTTATGATTATTACTTACTAATGTATAGTTTTTCTCTCCATGTTTTATTGGTGTAGTAGGTGTAATATTAACTTCAGAATCTACTTCTGCATTAATTATTTCTTCTAAAGAATCATCTAGTATTCCATCAAAGAAGTATTGCACTTTATATCTATGACCATTTTCCACTGGTACTTCATTTCTTCTATAGTAAAGTTTTAATACTAAACTTCCATCTCCTAGAATTGTCCCTCTTCGAACAGTTCCCTCTATTGTACTATCAAATGTATATCCTGCATATGTTTTAGGAGTGGCTCTTTTAGTAGTATCTGTTGTTCCTGTTAAGTTTTCTGTTTCCTTTAAAGTATATGTTCCTAAAGTTTCATCTTCTAAATAATGTTCTACTTTATAAGCTGTATCTTCATTAGGAATAAAATATCCTGTTATTTCTACACGTCCTTCTGGCATTATAAAATCATTTCTGCTCCATCCACTAAATGTATACCCTGGTGCAGTGGCCCAATCTGCCACATGTACTGTTTCTCCTGCTAAATAGCTTATTGATTGTGGTAGCTCACTTGCTCCAGAAGGAATATAACCTGTAAAAGAATATGATACTGTATACCTTGGTGCAGTTTTTTCCCATAGCCAAATTCCTGACATGGTTGATCCATCATAATTATCTCTTAATTCTTCCGATGTGTATGGTCCATATTCCCCATCTTCTCTAATCCATTTTCCAGTATAAGGAGATGAAGTAGGTGGGTTCATGAATATTGCTCTATCCTTTGTGTATATATTACTTCCTTTAAAACTAAAATTCTTGCCTAATTTTATACTTGAAAAACTACCTGGGCTGCTAGGATTTATTTTAAACATATCTTTCATTACTGTCGCATTTCGAGTATCAAAACTTGATAAATCTAAAAATTTCAACCTAGGGCACCAATAAAACATAAGTGTCATACTGGTTACTCTACTTGTATCAAAGCTTAATACATTTAAAGATGACATGTTCTGACATGAAGCAAACATTAAATTCATATTGGTAACTTTACTAGTATTAAAGTTTGATAAGTCCAGCTTTGTTATTAATTCACATCCACAAAACATATTTTTCATAGACACAACATTACTTGTATCAAAACCCGAAACATCTAAACTAGTCACTTTTTGGCAATTATCAAACATATAATCCATATTTTTTACTTTACTAGTATTGAAATTACTAACATCTAAATTTTTCAAATTAAAACAAGATCTAAACATTTGGCCCATATCTTGAACGTTTTCAGTATTAAAACTACTTATATTTAGCGTACTCAAGATATTGCAATCATAAAACATAGATGTCATATAAACAACTTTGCTTGTATCGAAATGACTAAGATTTAATTCTGTTATTTTTGTACAGCCCAAGAACATACTTGCCATAGTAGTTACATTACTGGTATTAAAGTTTGATATATCTAAATCTGTTAGATTATAGCAATTTCGGAACAATCCACTCATATTTGTGACATTATCAGTAATAAAATTAGATAAATCTAAAGTTCCTAAGTTCGTACATTTTTCGAACATACAACTCATATTCTTTACATTGCTTGTATCAAAATTTGACAAGTCCATTTCGCTACACTTTTGTAATCCATAAAAAAGGAATTTGCTATCTTCATTAGCTTTTACTCCATTATTTACTACAACCTTAGTAATATTCTCAAGGTAATCATTCCAAGGTAATCTATTATAAGAAGCACTATAGGAATCTAACACTCCACTTACTCCATCTGTTGGGCTTATTGTTAAAACTCCTTCACTATCAATTACCCATGAGCAAGTTCCTGAAGTTCCACTGGCAATATCATCTGCTGCAAAACTTGATTTATTTAATACAATTATTATGCTTATAACAATTGAAAGTATAAGTAAGATTGTCGTAATAGTAATCGTTCTCTTTACCATATATTTCTCCTAAATATATATTTCCATTTATACTATATGATACTCTCTTGTTATTTAGAATATTTATTACAAAGAATTTATGTTAGTGTAATGATACATACAAAAAGAGACCTAAAAGGTCTCTTTTTTGTATTATTTAATTTTTTAGTATTGAATCTTCTTCGCTTTTCTACTATATTTTCTTCTTATTTTACTTACTAATGCTAGAACTAGTATTCCTCCTATTCCTACTAATAAGTATTTGTTTACTATATCATCTGTCTTTGGATTATATATCTTTCCACTAGCTTCTGTAATGTCTGTATCTTTTTGTTCAACATTTTGTTTTTCTGACTTTTTATAAGAATAAACAAATTCTTTTCCATTGTTTTTATTAGAAACTTCAGTTGGAATTTCTTCATTCCAAGAACCTACTTCATATCCTTCAGATGGTTTACTTCCTACTTCTGGTATTGTTGTAGTTCCAGTTCCATCTTCTGATAAGTTTCCATCTTTATCTTTTAATGTAATTATATCGGTCTTTGTACCTTTACTTCCATCATTCCAATTACCATTTTCTACTTTGTATGTAATACTTATTTGATACTTATCTGGTATTCCATCTCCTTCTGTTGTATCACTATCTATTGCATAATCTAACTCATCTGCTTCATAATAAACTCTAATTACATTATCTTCATTATTAATAGATATTGTTATTTGATGATTATTGCTTACTAAAGTATAATTTTTATCTCCATGTTTTACTGGTGTTTGTGGTGTAATTGAAATCTTTTCATCTTCTTCTGCATTAAGTATTTCATCTAGAGTATCATCGAGTTCTCCATCAAAGAAATATTCAACTTTATATCTGTATGATTTTGGATTCTCAATAAAGTATCCTGTTATTTCTATATCTTTTGCAGGCATATTTATATAATCTTTAATCCAGCCACTAAATGTATATCCATCTGCTGTTGCTTCTTCCGGAACGTTTAGTTCTTCTTCATATTCATATGTTTCTTGTTGTGGCAAATCACTTGCATCATCTGGAATATCTCCAGTATATGAATATGTAACATTATAAGAATTTCTCTTATAATATAGCTTTAATACTAAACTTCCATCTCCAGCTATGTTTCCACTCAACTTAGTTCCACTAATTGAGCTATCAAATGTAAATCCTTCATATTCTCTTTCTTCTGCTGTTACTTCTGTATCTGTTGTTCCTGTTAAATTATCTGTTTTCTTTAAAGTATAAGTATCTGCTTTTAAATCTTCTAAATAGTATTCTACTTTATATGGCGTATCTGTCCTTGGTGTAAATGATCCTGTTATTTCAACATTTTCTGCTGGCATTGCAAATGTTCCAGTTCTACTCCACCCATTAAAGTCATATCCTAGTGCAGTTGCATTTGGAGCAACTGTAACTAACTCTCCTTCTATATGTGTTTCCACTTCAGGTAATGTACTTGCATTATCAGGAACATCTCCGATGAAGGAATATGTAACATTATAATCTGGTGTAACTTCTTCCCAAATCCAAGTACCAGCTAAGTCTTCTCCAGTAAGTTCTTTAATTTCCGTTGGGGTCATGGAAGTTTGATTAATTAAGTCAATGCCACTCATGTCTTTCTTTTTTATCCATTTCCCTGTATAGGGTGATGTTGTTGGCGGTGTATATAAAATCGCTTGATATATTGTACCTGTATTATTTCCCTTAAATCCAAAGTTATTTCCAAAAGTAATCTCTTTTAAACTTGAGCAATTAACAAACATATAGTGCAATCTTGTTGCTTGACTTGTATTAAAACTTGATAAATCAAGATATTCCAAACTAGTACAACCTCTGAATAATTCTGACATATCTTTTACTTTACTTGTATCTAAAGTAGAAACATTAATTGTTTTTATATTTGTGCAATTCTCAAACAATCCATACATTTCTATTAAACTGCTGCAATCAAAGTTTGATAAATCTAGTGAGCTGATTTGGGAACAACCCAAAAACATATATCCCATATTCTTTACTTTGCTTGTATCAAAGTTAGATATATCTAATGAAGTAACTTTCGAGCATCCACAAAACATATTAGCCATAGTAGTCACATTACTTGTATCGAAACCAGCTACGTCTAAATATGAAACGCTTTTACAGTTTTCAAACATGCATGCCATATCTGTAACTTTACTTGTATCAAAATTAGTTACATCTAAATATGTTAAATTCTTGCAACCACAAAACAACCAATTCATAGTTGTAACATTACTTGTATCAAACCCTGAAACATCCAACCCTATTAAACTAGAACACCCACTAAATGTACTTCGCATATCTGTGACATTACTTGTATTGAATCCTGATACATCTAATTCTGTGAGACTAGAGCAATCCTCAAACATAAAATATAAACTTGTTATTTTACTTGTATCAAATCCTGATACATCTAATTCTGTAAGGCTAGAACACCCTTCAAACATACCGCCCATGCCTTTCACATTACTCGTATCAAATCCTGATACATCTAATGTGATGATATTATTACAGTGAGCAAACATTCCCGCCATCGCATAAACATTATGTGTGTCAAATCCTGATACATCTAAAGAAGTAAGTTTACTACATGAATCAAACATTTGGCTCATAACGGTTACATTGCTTGTATTTAATCCGGATACATCAAGGTTTATAAGGTTCGAGCAGTTACGAAACATAAAATGCATATTAGTTACATTGATTGTATTAAACCCTGACAAATCAAGTGATATGAGGCTTGAGCACGAAGAAAACATACTTTCCATATTAGTAACTTTACTTGTGTCAAAACTCGATAAATCAATTGTTGTCATGTTAGAACAAGAATTAAACATATCATCCATTCTAGTAACTTTACTCGTATCAAAATTTGATAAATCTAATGACATAAGATTTGAACAACCTGTAAAAAAGCCTGCCATATTGGTTACTTCACTTGTATCTAATTCTAACAAGTCCATTTCTGTACATTTGGGTAAAAAAGCAAATAAACGATACATATTTCCTGTTGCCTTCACCCCTTGCTCTATAACTACTTTAGTAATTTGTTCTCGCCAGTCATACCAAATGCCATTTCCTGTCAACCTCAAAGTTCCACTGACTCCATCTGTTGGCCTAATAGTAAGTACTCCTTCACTATCAATGACCCATGAGCAAGTTCCTGAAGTTCCACTGGCAATATCTTCTGCTGCAAAACTTGATTTATTTAAAACAATTATTAAACTTATTGCTATTGAGATTATTAACAAAATTGTGGTAATAGTTATCGTTCTCTTTACCATATATTTCTCCTAAATATATTATTTTCTAATATACTTTATATTCTATAAACTATATAAAATAAATAATTATTACATAGATTTAATCTCTTTGAAATGAAATACAAATCTTTAATGACTAAAGATACTAATTGAAAAAGTCTTTTATCCATGTTATAATTCTCTAGACGTTATAAACCGTGTCCTGCGAAAGGATGGTGCTAGAGATGACCTTTTTGATAATTCTGTCGGTTTTACTCTTAGCTTACGTTTCGTGGTATATTTACAGTCGGAGGTTTGTAAGAATTGGCAAGGTCTTCGTTAGGATGTGCTCTGAATATTTGTCCATTGTCGATGGCAGTCAAGTCCTTGAAAAGAAAACTTTATCAAGCCTTGCTCCTAAAACAATGCGTAAAGAATACTTTAGTGCACAATATGACCCTCAAGACCCTAAATCGTTTTTTGAGCAGATGGAGTTTGCTTATCAATATGCTCATAGCTACTATGATCAAATTGAACATCATGAAATGAGTTTTCAATCTGATGAGTGGAAAACTATTCGTTTATATCATGATGCGCTAGAAAATGTTCATTCTCAAATGCGGCTAGCTAAATGGCATAACTTCGGACTCGAATAAACCACACCAAAAAGAACACTTTGCAGCTCATGCAAAGTGCTCTTTTTTTATTATCTTATTTACTTATTTCATTTTATCTCTATATTCAAGAAGCATCTTTCTTTTCTCTTCATTAGATTCATTAAGAGCTTGGATTTGTGTAATGTATCTTGAAAATAATAAATTAGTTTGAGTATCTGTTAGATATTCAGGTTTAAGCGTTCCTTCTTCATAAGCTGCTTGAAGATTTCTTACATCTTCTTCTGTGTAATCAGATATATCATCGAAGAAAAAATCATCTCCATTATTATCATCCACGACCACCATCCTCCTCTCTAGAATCTCCTTGGCTATTTTTACCTATAGTTTCATCTCTTTTTTCAGTTAGTTCAATAGTTTCATCTAATTTCTTTCTCTCTTCTAATAGTTTATCTCTCTTCTCTTTTAGATATTCCATACCTTTTGTTCTTATAATCCATGAAAGAGGACCTTCACTTCCAAGAGAGATATGTTTAACTTCAGAAATAGAAACGCCATCATCATATCCTACATATACTCTATCTAGTTCATTTGTAAGCATTTCATAAAACTTGCTAACCGTTTCTTCACTTACTCTTCCTGACTTAATTAAGCTTTCATTTGCTCTTTGCCATTTAGCTCTCATCATATCAGTACTTCTATATGTTAATCCTATATTACCATATGTCTTTACTCTATCTCCTGCTGGATCTGATAATTCTTTAACTTTATATATTTGATTAATATATTCTGCAATAAGTGCCTTTTGTTCAGGAGTAAAGCTTCTAAAAACATCTAATTTTTGTTTACTTTCTGTTATTCTCTTTATAGCAAATTCTTCTCTACCAATCTTTAAATCTAGTTCTCTTATAAGCTTATCTCTTTCTTCTGTATTAAAGAAAGGTAAATTTGCTAATCTTTGCTGTCTTTTAAGTCTTCTTCTATCTTTTTCAATTTGTTCTTCAACATCTGGATTTTCATTTCTTTCTTTAGCATAAGCTTGTTCATAAGCTGAACCATCAGTTTCTATATCATCTTTATTTACTCTAATACCATTAAATTGAATAGGAAAATTTATAAAATTATATTTATGACTTCCAACACGATGAGTAAATGCTAGTTGACCTGGTTGATCTATTCTTACACCTTCAATAATAAATCCTTCACCTACAGTAACTCCTGCTTCTTCTAATTTTTTTCTAATCTCAGCAAGTTTCTTTTCTTCAGCTATTATTTGAGGAGCTACTTCATCTAATTCTCTAGCAATTGTTGATTTATCTTTTGCATCTAAGTTCTCTCCTTCTTGGTAAAGACTCTCAACATAACTTAAGTATTCAGGATTATTTTCTATAATACCAATTAAATGCTCTTCAAAAGAGTAGCTTCTTCTTGTATCGTAAGAATAGCTACTAGAACTAGAACTTGATTTAGATTTTGCAGTAGACTTTGCTTTACGTTCTTCTTCTAACTGTTTTCTTCTTCTTTCTGCACTCTCTCTACGTCTTCTTTCAGCTTCTCTGGCTCTTCTTTGGCTTTCCAATTGTCTTTGTCTTGCAGCAGCTGCAAGAATCAAATGAGCGGTACCCATATATTCCTCCAAGTAAATAAATTAGTAATAACCATTTAATTACATATTTACTAATTTATTATACATTAAAAAGTATTTAAATATGTAATAATAAAATTACTTTTTGATTACAAAAAAAGTGACTTAAAAAGTCACTTTAATCACTAAAATCCATATCTACTTTTTTCTTGTCTCTAGCTGTTAAGTCATCCCAAGTTATTTTGTTTTTACCATCCTTAGAGAAACCTAATACCAAATTTTTTGGATTAATTTTGGCTCTCTCTATGCCTCTCTCAATCATATCAAAGAATTTGTTTTCATCTTCTATAGAACCTTCTTCCGCATTTATTCCTCTCATAATGAAATCAGAAATTCTTGCAATTCTTATTCGACGGTAATAAGTTCTTCCTAAATCAATCTCTGCTTGTTCCTCTTTACTTACAATGGTTTTCTTTATATATCCTTCTGCTTCATCAAACCTTTTTCTTGATAAAAGGTTATCAACAATAGCTCCTATTATTACACTTCTATCAATTCCCAATTCTAGTAATCTATGATGTAAAAAGTCTATATCTTTAATTTCATGATCACTTTTAAGGTTTTCTATCATTTGATGTTCTACTTGCTTTATTGAACCCTCCATAGTTGGAAATCTATCTGCTTTTAATAACTTATTAGTTGTAGCTCCTTCTATCATCTTTTTTCTACTCTCATAGAAAGCTTGTCCATTTTGTTTTATTTGTTCTTTTAAGCTCTCTAAACTAATAGAAGGATCTACTAAAGAGTCTACTAATTGTGTAGTTACTCCATCTAACATTCTTGTTTGATCCTTATATTGGCTCATTTTTATTGCACTAATTTTTCTATTTATTTTTCCTTGTAAACTAGAATATACCATATATGAAGAATCATAAAGAACTCTGATTTTTTTGCTCATATCTTTTAAGGCTACTACATCATTCAATTGATTAATTTCATCGCTAATTGCCTCATAATATTTATTTGTAAATTTAGACATCATAGATCTCAAAGCACCCGAAGCACGAGTATCTTTTAGTCTTGAAGGTTTACTTTTTAAAGCAATACAAGCTCTTATTGCTAAATCTGATGGAAGATTTAAATCCATTAAGTTAGAATAAATTCCTAATATTTCTTTTACGATTTTGTTTTGTTCGCTAGTTTGTTTAGAAGAAATAGTAGCTAATTGTTCTTCAACATGGGCAAGCTTTTGGCTAATTTCTTCTCTTTGTTCATCACTAAGAGGATTCTTCTCTAAAATTCTTTCTTCTCCTTTTTTCTCTTAATTATAAAGTTGATAATATCTTTCTCTTAATAATTGAATCTTTGTTTTAGCCTTTGGTTGGCTAGCTTTTGCTCTTTGAGCTAATTCTTGTTTTTCTTGAATTTCCTTTTTTATATTTTCAAATTGTGAATCTGAAATTCCTAAAGTCATTAATATGATATCTTTATCATAACCAAGTTTAAGTAA
>DGSM01000061.1:0-1184 GCA_002393975.1 Clostridiales bacterium UBA4362 | reverse complement strand
CATTTTGTCCTCCAAATCAGATGAATGTATTGATCTTATCATACTTTGGCCAATTTGTAAATCAATTAAAAAAGAGGGGCTAAGTTTTCTTAGCTCCCCTTTTCACTACTTTCACATAAGTTTAGTTAAATCTTCGAAAAACGCTTCATACATTGAGTCACTCTCGTATCCTACAGACAAGCAATAGTTCTTGATAGACTGATAAATACAAGCTTCAGCTATATATGCTTTCTCACCGAAAAGTCTTATAGCATTATTAGACATTGCATCCTTAAGGTTGATTCCTTCAGATATATCTTTAGTTGTCTTTACCATAACGCGAACAAGATCTTTGCGCATAAAACCATAGGAGTTATCTTCATCTTTAACTCTAATTGTATCCAAGATGATTTCTACTTTTTTGAAAAAATCCGATTTAGAATCAGATGTTAAATCCAAAAGTTCTTTTGACAGAACTTTATATTCTTCTTCCTTGGAATCTTTCTTAGTTTCATCTGCAGATACATTTTGAGCCTTAGTGCTAGTATCATCATCAATGACTATTTCATCAGAAAACTTGTAGTCTTTGTACTTGATAAACTCTGCCAAAACAGTAAGAAATCTTGAACTGCTGCCAATTCTAGCAAATGATTTCTTTACCAATTGAGAAACAGTAATCTTCTTGGAGTTATTAAATCCTTCTCCATACTGTTCCATATTCTTAGAGATTTCATCAAGATTTACTGTCTCCACATCACATGCTGCTTTTACAAGTGAGTAGAAGAACAACTGGTAGGAAATGTTAATCCCTATAAACTCTCCCATCTTCATTATGAACTCATTAAATGACTTTGCTTCCTTCGCAGTTTCTTCAAAGATAGATTTTCCTACCTCATCCATTTCAGGAATTTTTTTAGTGACTTTGGATTTTACTGCTTCTGATCTGGATTCTTTACTTTTTGCACCTTCTTTTTTAGGCTTTACCGCTGTTTCCTCATTATTAATCAACGCACTTGATGCATTTGATTCTTTACTTCCATCATCATTACTTTCGTTTTTAGTGTCGCTTTCCTCATGAATGTCTTCAATGCTCAAGGACTCTACATTATCAAAAGGAAGTTCTGAAATCAGAGTCATAATCTTCTCATTAGGATCATCAACCACTATCTCTAATTGTAATTTGTGATTAGAAATAGAGAAAACAT
>DGSM01000055.1 GCA_002393975.1 Clostridiales bacterium UBA4362 | reverse complement strand
GAACTTGTCAGAGTAGAATCAATTATTTCTTCTATGACAAATGAAGAAAGAGAAAATCCTAGAATATTGAATGGACAAAGAAGAATTAGAATTGCAAATGGTTCTGGAACAAGAGTCCAAGATATAAATAAATTCATGCAAGCATTTGAAGCAACTAGAGACATGATGAAAAAGATGTCTAAAGGAAAAATAGACCCAAGAATGAAGAAAATGATGAAAGACATGAATATGGACAATTTTTCAGAAGAAGATTTAGAAGACCTAGAGAAAAAACTAGGCAAGAAGTAGTTATTAAATTTTTATATTTAATATAGATCTAAAATTTTATGGAGGTGAATACTAATATGGTAAAGATCAGATTACAAAGAGTAGGAGCAAAAAAAGCACCTTTCTATCATATAGTTGTTGCTGATTCTAGAGTTGCTAGCACTGGCAAAATTATTGAACAAATAGGTACTTTTGATCCTATGACAAATCCAGAAAAAATCGTTCTTGATAAAGAGAAAGTTGAAAAATGGATAAAAAATGGTGCTAAACCTACAGACACAGTTAAAGCTTTAATAAAGAAAGCAGAGTAATTGCAAGGAAGGTAAATTAGCATGGAAGAAACTTTAAAAATAATGATTGAAAATCTTGTAGATAACAAAGATGAGATTGAAATAACATCTGAAGAAAATGGCAACAGAGTGAATTTCAAAGTAAAAGTTAACAAAGATGAAATGGGAAAAGTTATCGGAAGACAAGGTAAAATTGCTCATTCAATCAGAACAGTTATGAAAGCTGTTGGTAATAAAGAGCAAAAGAAAGTAGAAGTTGAATTTCTAGACTAGAAGGAAAATAAATGGAATATTTAAATGTAGGTAAAGTTGTTAATACATTTGGTATTAAAGGTGAAATTAAAATATATCCAGCACATGATTATTTCAATGAACTAGATCACTTAGTAATTAAAGAAAAATCATATTGGATTGAAAAAATGAGATTTCAAAAACCTTTATATGTTGTAAAACTTCAAGGCATAGATGATATTTCTGATGCAGAGTTACTTAAAGGAAGTGAAGTCTTTGTAGAAAAAGATGAAGTTCCAGCTCTTCCAGAAAACACATATTATATTGAAGACATATTAGGCTTTGATGTTATTACAGATGAAGGCAAAACTTTAGGAAAATTAGATGATGTATTTAATACAGGAGCTAATGACATATACCAAGTAGGAGAGATTTTATTACCTGCAACAAAAGAAGTAATCCTAAAAGTAGATCTTGAAAAGAAACAAATCTTAGTACATTTGTTGAAAGGTATGATTTAAGTTTTGAAATATTATATTTTAACACTCTTTCCAGAAATGTTTGAGTCTCTTAAGACTAGCATTATAGAAAGAGCAAGAAAGAAAAATCTAATAGAAATTGAAACAATTAATATTAGAGATTTTTCAAAAAATAGTTATAATCAAGTAGATGATACACCTTATGGTGGAGGAGCAGGAATGGTAATGATGCCTGACATCGTAGCAGATTCTATAAAATTTGCTAAAACCAAATCGCCTGATGCCAAAGTTATTTATTTAACACCACAAGGCAAAGTACTTAATCAAAAAAAGATTGTAGAACTTTCAAAAGAACATGACTTAATATTACTTTGTGGTCACTATGAAGGTATTGACGAGAGAGTAATAGAAAAGTATGTTGATGAAGAAATCTCAATTGGCGATTATGTACTAACAGGCGGTGAAATACCAGCCATGTGCTTAGTAGATGGTGTTTCAAGATATGTAGAAGGAGTACTTTCAAAAGAATCCATTGTAGAAGAATCATTTAGTACAGACACACTTCTAGAATATCCTCAATATACAAAACCTTATGAGTTTGAGGGTATGAAGGTACCTGAGATTTTAATAAGTGGAAATCATCAAAAAATTGATGAATGGAGACAAGATCAAAGGTTAATTACAACATATAATAAACGTAAAGATTTATTAGATGAAACTCAAAGAAATCTTGCAAAGAAGATTATTAAAAAATATAAAGATTAAGAAAGGAGTAAATCATGGATATAATTAATTCTATAGAACATGAACAATTAAAAAGTTCAATTCCTCATATAAAAATTGGTGATACTGTAAGAGTTCATCAAAGAATTAAAGAAGGAAATAGACAAAGAATCCAGGTTTTTGAAGGAATTGTTATAAAAGAACAAAATGGTGGATTAAATTCAACATTCACTGTTAGAAGAATTTCATATGGAGTAGGAGTTGAGAAAACATTCTTAATGCATTCTCCATTAATCGAGAAAATCGAAGTAATTAGAGTAGGAAAGGTTAGAAGAGCTAAACTTTATTATTTAAGAGATAGAGTTGGTAAAGCTGCTAAAACTAGAGAAAATATTGGAGCAAACCTTCATAGAGAAGATATTATCATTAAGGAAGAAGTTCCTGGAGAGAGTGAAGAAGCTGAAAATGCTGAGAACACTCAAGATATCGCTACAGAAGCTGATGTAAAGGCTGCAGAAGTAGTAGAAAATGAAGAAGTAAAAGAAGCTGAGGCTGCTGAAGAAGTTAAAGCTGAAGAAGCACCAAAAGCTGAAGAAGACAAAAAAGAAGATGCAGAATAATTAGATCTATAAAAAAGGGGTACTATTTAACGTACCTCTTATTTTTATGCTGTTTACAAAACAATAAAAAAATGGTTTAATATGGATGCATTTTTAAGACAATAGGAAAGGTTATTAAATTGAGCAATTTACAATCATACATTAATGAAGTAAAAGAAAAGACCAAAGGTTTAAATGAAATAGAAACAATTAGATATATATATTTGGATTTAGGAAAGAAATTCTCATTTGATAAAAGATTTTATTCTGGAAATAGTTCACAAAAAAGGATTTCTTATACTGAATCAGGATCGCCAGATGCACCTGAAAAAGGGATGACTTCTGGAATAATAATTTGTAAGACCTCGTCAAGAATATTAAAAGAAATATTAAATTCTTTAGATATTTACACAGATACATATACTATACATGATGATGCAGATAAACAACATCCTCATGTTTACAATATTTGTAGACTAAAAGATGGAAGAGTTATTTCTTTGGATTTACAACAAGATTTGAATAATATTCAATCACATTCTAGAACTAAGTTTTTTGGGTTAAATGGAGGCCAAACAGATGAAGTGCTTTCAAGATTTGAAATTGAACAAATAGATAAAAAGCTTGGGTATATAACACCTGAAAAGTATTATTCAGATAGCTATATAGATATGTTAAAATATCATGCGGATATGTTTGATGACTTTTATGAAAAGGCTGATTTTGTTTTGCAAAATCTAGAGATTTTTGAAAACAAATATATGGAATTTCCAGAAAGAAATTGGTATCATAAAAGATTGTTGGAGAAAGTTTTTCCAAGTGATGAATATAGAAAACTAATCTTTATGAAATGCTATACTAAAGATGCTTCCGGCCAAAAAGAATACAAGAACTATATTGGTATAGAAAGAGGAGCAGAACCAATCTTTTATAGATATAATGAAGATGAAGCAAAGTATGATAGAATAACCCCAGAAGAGCTTATTCAAGATGAAGAAAATGGCTTAGTAGTAGATACTGGCATATATGGATTAAAACAAATAAGAAAGCGATATCTTGAAACACATAGTAGAGATGATAGCCAAGATATATAGATAGGAGAGACATTATGGATAAAAAATATGATGTAATAGCAATAGGAATGGGACCAAGTAGTGTTTTTATGGCCTATGAATTAGTACAATTAAAGAAGTATAAAAAAATACTTCTTATTGAACAAGGAAAAAGAGTAGAGGACAGAAATTGTCCATTAGAAAAATTAGGAAAGTGTATAAAATGCAAACCATATTGCAATATAACTAGCGGATTTTCAGGAGCTGGTGCTTTTTCTGATGGAAAACTTTCTTTATATAATGAAGAAGATGATGATATATATGTTGGTGGAAATGTCCATGACTATTTAGGAGTAGATGCAACAAAGAAATTAATAGATTATGCAGATAGTGTATATCTTAAATTTGGTGCAGATAAACATTTAGAGGGAATCGAATATAAAGAAGAGGTTGCAAAACTTAAAGCTAAAGCTAAGAAAAATGGTTTAGATTTAATATCTATTCCAATTAGACATCTAGGAACTGAAAAAGCGCATGATCTTTATAAAAAGTTAGAAGATTATCTTGAAGAACATGGTGTAGAAATGTTATTCAATACTTGTGTTGATGATCTTATTATTGAAAAGGGTGCTATAAAAGGTGTTAAGGCAAGAAATGTTTTAAATAATGAAGAAGAGACTTTTAAGGCTGACAAAGTTGTTATAGCTGTTGGAAGAAAAGGTGCAAATTGGCTTGTAGATATTTGTGAAAAACATGATATTCAAACTGAAGCAGGTGTTGTTGATATTGGAGTAAGATATGAACTTTCTGATGAAGTTATGAAAGATGTTAACAAATATATGTATGAGGGAAAATTTGTTGGAAAGCCAGGTCCTTTTGGAGATAAAGTAAGAACCTTTTGCCAAAATCCTAGTGGATTTGTATCTTCTGAAGTTTATGATAATGATTTAAACTTAGTAAATGGACATTCGTATAAAGAAAAGAAAAGCCAAAATACTAATTTAGCAATTCTAGTATCACATCATTTTAACCATCCATTTGATAAACCAATAGAATATGGTAGAAATGTTGCTAAAAACTTAAATGAATTAGGAGCAGGAAATGTAGTTGTTCAAAGATTAGGAGACATCTATCGTGGTAAGAGAACATGGGAGAAAGAACTTACTACTAATAAAGTAAAGGCTACATTAAAATCAGCAACAGCAGGGGATATAACATTTGCAATAGGATATAGAACAATGACAGATATACTTCAATTTATAAGAAGTATGGATAAAGTTGTTGAAGGCTTTGCTAATCCTGAAAACCTTTTATATGCTCCAGAGATTAAATTCTATAGTAATAAAGTATCAATAAATGAAAATTTTGAAACAAATATTAAAGGATTATATTCTATCGGAGATGGAGGAGGACTTACAAGAGGCCTTATGATGGCTTCTGCCAGTGGAATACATCTAGCAAGAGTTATATAGAATCTTTTATGAATAAATAACCTCACATTGTTTACAATAGTTTAACAATGTGAGGTTATTTTCATGTTAAAGAGATGTCAATCACATAGCGCAGTAGGTGGTTATTTAAATAAATAATCACTTTTTTCTTTACTTTATTCAAAAAAAGTGCTATAATAGTAATGTGTTACAAAAAGGGGTTATATGCTCTTTAGAAGAGACTTGAGCAGGAAGGAGACGTACGTATATGTTTAATGTGGGAGATAACATCGTATATCCTATGCATGGAGCAGGTACAATTGATTCAATAGAAGAAAAAGAGATTCTTGGAGAGAAACAAAGTTATTATATTATTAAAATGCCAGGTGAAGTAAAGGTAATGGTTCCAACAGCCAAAGCTGAGGCTATGGGTGTTAGAAGCGTTATTGATTCAGTAGGCGCTAATAAAGTACTTAAAATTCTTGAGGCAGATGAAACAGAAATGTCTCAAAATTGGAGTAAACGTTATAGAGAGAATCTTGACAAGATGAAAACAGGAGATATTTATGAGGTCGCAGACGTTGTAAGAAACTTGAGTTTCAAACAAAAAGAAAAAGGGACCCTTTCAACTGGTGAGAAAAAGATGCTAAATAATGCTAAGGTTATATTAGTAAGTGAACTAAGTTTAGCTGAAAATTCATCACAAGATGAAATAGAAAAATTAGTAGAGAACAAGATAGAAATGTCTTACAAAGAATATAGAGTTCCAACAGAAGCTAAAATTGATTTACAACAAAATGCTGTAAACAAATTTATTCCTTTTAATGGAACATCAACAAATGTTTAAGTAAAAAATGAGCCTTAGGCTCTTTTTTTATGCTTATTAATCAAAATCCTTAATTTTTAGAAGGATTTTATAAATATTTGTCGAAATAATAAAATATGAGAAAAAATTCAATGTCTTAATCGAATAACAAGAAGAGCCTAACAACTCTTTTTTATTTTTTTGACTAATTGGAGAAGAAAGGAGAACGGATGCCTCGTTATAGTGATGAGATTTTAGATGAAGTTAGAAGAAATAACGATATTATCGATATTATCTCACAATATACTGCACTAAAGCGTAAGGGCAGAAACTATTTTGCTTGTTGCCCATTTCATAATGAGAAAACCCCTTCTTTTTCAGTAAGTCCAGATAAACAAATATTTAAATGCTTCGGCTGTGGAGTAGGAGGAGATGTTGTACATTTTCTTATGAAAATTGAAAATATTACTTTTCCAGAAGCAGTTCAAGAATTAGCGGCTCGTGCACATATACAACTGCCAACTAGTGATGATCCAACAGAAAATGCAAGAGAAATATTGAAGTCTAAAGTATATAAAGTAAATGATGAAGCAGCATTGTTTTATCATAACCAATTATATGATTCAAAGATAGCTAAAGAAGCACAAGACTATGTAAAAAAACGCAAAATGACAAATACAACATTAAAATCATTTTTAATAGGATATAGCAGCGATAATAATGAACTTACAGCACATTTAAAATCAAAAGGATTTAAAGAAGAGGAAATGCTTGCTTCAAATTTGATTGGAAAATCCAAAACAGGGATTCTATATGATAAGTTTAAGCATAGACTAATGTTTCCAATTCAAGATGTACGAGGAAGAACTATCGCATTTGGTGGAAGAGTATTAGATAATAGTAAACCTAAATACATAAACTCGCCAGAAGATATAGTTTATTCTAAAGGAAGAAATTTATTTGGATTAAATGTTGCAAGAAAAGGCCAAACAGGATTATTAAAAAGAATATTAGTTGTAGAAGGTTATATGGATGCAATTTCGTTATATCAAAATGGAATAACGAATGTAGTTGCAAGCCTTGGTACGGCATTAACACAAAGCCAGGGATGGCTTCTTAGAAAAAATGCTGAACAAGTAATATTTGGATATGATGCAGATGGGGCAGGACAAACTGCTATAATGCGTGGAATTGACATCTTAAAAAATATGGGCATAGATATCCGCATTTTGCAAATAAGTGGTGCAAAAGATCCAGATGAATATGTTGTGAAATTTGGACCTGATAAATTTAGAAGATGTATGGATGAAGCTATTTCTGTGGTTGAATATAAGATAAAAATATTGAAACAGAAATTCAATTTAAATAATACATCAGATAAAATTAAATTCTTGAATGAAATTGCTAAGATATTAGCTGATGAAGATAACACAATAGAACGTGAAGTATACATTGATAAGATTGCTAAAACATATTCAATTTCAAGTGAAGCTATATTAGCAGAAATTGGAAAAATCACCAACAGAAATACTAATACCAAAGTGATGGGAAAGAAAATTCTTGAAAGACCTGATGAGGTTGTAAGACAAACAAGGGTAGAAACCAATGTTGATGTTGATGATTCTAAAATAAATGCTAATGTTTTGAAAAAAGAAAAGATGACAATATACCTTTTGATAAATCATAAAGAGAATTGTTATGACAGAATAAAAAAGGCAGTTGATTTGAAATATATAAAATCAAAGAAAAATAAAATGATTTTAGAAAAACTACTAGATGATGCAAACAAGAATGTTGATAATGAAAATATTATAGGTTTATTTGATAATCAAGAAATAATAGATTATTTAAGTGGAATATTAGTAACCGATTTTGAAATAGAAGATGAAGAAAGAGCTATTAGTGATATTGAAAATTATTATCTAAAAGAAATTCAAATAAACCGCAGAGATGAAATCTTAGAACAATTGAAAACAAAAGATCAATTGACAGAAGAAGAAATAAAGAGTTTAGAAAAAGAATTAAATGATATCATCATGGGACTTGCTAAGATAAAGTAGGAGGAATAGATGAAAAAATCTGATGAAGTAGTTAAAAGCGCAATCGATAAAATAGATAGTATGCGTATTGCAAAACAAAAAGAAATTGAAAAAGAAGAAAAAGAAAGCAAAAAAGAAGCTGCTAAAGAGAAAGAAAAGAAAGAAGCAAAGGCTAATAAAGTGTCAAAAGAAAGTAAACAAGAAGAAAAAGCTACTAAAAATAAAGCAAATGAAGTAAAAGAGGATAAAGCAGAAAAGAAAGCAGAAAAAGAGAAAAAAGCTGAAAAGAAAGCAAAAAAAGAAGAAATAATAGACGAACCTCAACTAAATCCAGAAAACTTTGAAGATGATGAAAAAACTTCTAAAAAAGGCAAAAAAGGTGAAGACAAAATAGAAAAAATTCTAAACATGTCAAAGAAAAGTGGAAGAATTACTTATAATGATTTAGCAATGCAAATTGCAGAAGCATCTCCAGAGCAAATGGAAAAAGTATTTGATGCTTTAGACAAAGCTGGAATAAAAATAATAAATGATGATATCGAAGATGCTGAACCAGATGATGAAACATTAGAAAGTATCGAAGAGGTTTCAGTTGAAGATTTAGATTTAGAGAACATTGAAGGTGTATCAATAGACGATCCTGTTAGAATGTATTTACATGAAATAGGAAAGATTCCATTACTTACATATGAGCAAGAATTAGAATTAGCTAAACAAATTGTTGATGGTAAAGAAAGAGCTAAGGATAAATTAACAGAATCAAACTTAAGATTAGTTGTAAGTATAGCTAAAAAATATGTTGGACGTGGAATGTTATTCTTAGATTTAATCCAAGAAGGAAACATGGGATTAATCAAAGCTGTTGAAAAATTCGATTATACAAAGGGATATAAATTTTCAACATATGCTACATGGTGGATTAGACAAGCTATAACTCGTGCAATTGCAGATCAAGCAAGAACTATTAGAATTCCAGTTCATATGGTAGAAACTATTAATAAATTAATCAGAACATCTAGACATCTATTACAACAAAATGGTAGAGAACCTACTCCAGAAGAAATAGCAGCTG
>DGSM01000048.1 GCA_002393975.1 Clostridiales bacterium UBA4362 | reverse complement strand
TAATTTTACTTTATGTAATGTTTGGTTTTGTTATTTCTTGATTTTATTTATATTAAAATAGATTAAGTGAAAATCTTACCCATAGCTCCAAATAATCCTGCAGAAGCAAGTCCCATAATTACTCCGGCTAGAATAACTCCACATACAATTGCAAGGACACTCTTTTTAAAATCCATATCTAGAAAAGAAGTTGCTAAAGTTCCTGTCCAAGCGCCAGTTCCAGGGAATGGAATTCCTACAAATAAGAATAAAGCCCAATACAATCCTTTACCAGCTTTACTTTCTAATTTTTTACCAGCTTTTTCACCTTTAGTTAAACACCAAGTAAAGAATTTGCCTATAACTTTTTTATCCTTACCCCATTCAAGGACTTTTCTAGCAAAGAAAAAGATGATTGGAACAGGAATCATGTTTCCAAGTATACATACAATATATAGTGGGATAACAGGAAGAGCTCCACCCATTTTATCACTTAAGCCAAAAGGAACGGCACCTCTTAACTCTATTAAAGGAACCATTGAAATAAGAAAAGTTATTATATATTTTTTAATCATTTTTATACCTCTCAAACAATAAAATTTTATCATAATCTAAGATTTTAGTCTATAAAAAATACATGAGTTATGATAAAATATTCAAGAATTATAAGTTAAAAATCTACAAAAATAGATGACATACAATTATATTTAAGAATTAAAAGGGGACTAAATAAAAAGATGGATGAATTAAAAGAAAAATACTTAGAACTATTAAGATCAACAAAAAGAGAAGGTATTGAAGAATTGATTGATTTCTTAGAAAACAAATCAGATTTTTTCAAAGCTCCAGCTTCAACAAGATTTCATGGTGATCATGAAGGAGGATTATTAGAACATAGTTTAAAAGTATATGAACTTCTTTCTCAAAAATGTAAAAGTGCTCCAATTGAAATAGATATTCCAGAAGATTCATTAATACTAATTGGTTTGCTACATGATATTTGTAAAGTAAACTTTTATAAAGTAGATTATAGAAACAAGAAAAATGACTTAGGAGTTTGGGAAAAAGTACCTTATTATGCAGTAGATGATACAATTCCATATGGACATGGTGAAAAATCAGTTATGATGATAACAGAATATATAAAGCTTACTAATGAAGAAAAATATTCTATTAGATGGCATATGGGATTTACTGAACCAAAAGAATTATATACTACATTAGGACTTGCTTATTATAAATATCCTGTTGCATTATTAACACATGAAGCTGATTTAGAAGCTACATATTTATTCCATACATAAAGGAGCAATTTATGAATTATAGAGAAAACACTAGACCTATAAAAGTAGGAAATGTACAAATTGGTGGACAAAATAAAGTAGTAATCCAATCAATGTGCAATACAAAAACAAAAGATGTTGAATCAACTGTGAAACAAATAAATGATTTAACCAAGGCAGGATGTGAAATAATTAGAGTTGCATGTCTAGATATGGATGATGCTATAGCAATAAAAGAAATAAAGAAGCATATTTCTATTCCGATAGTTGCTGATATACATTTTGATTATAGATTAGCATTACAAGCAATTGAATCAGGAGTAGATAAGATTAGAATAAATCCAGGAAACATTGGCTCTAGAGATAAAGTTGAACAAGTTGTAAATGCTTGTAGACAAAAAAATATTCCGATTAGAATTGGAGTTAATTCAGGCTCTATTGAAAAAGATTTACTTGAAAAATATGGAGGAAAACCTTCAGCTGAAGCAATGATTGAAAGTGCCAAAAGACATATTAAAATTTTAGAAGAATTAGACTTTTATGATTATGCACTATCTCTTAAAGCATCAGATTTAGATTTATCAATTAAAGTATATGAACAAGCAGCAAAAGAGTTAAAATGTCCGCTTCATTTAGGAATAACTGAATCTGGAACTGGTTTTAGTGGTACTATTAAATCATCTATTGGTTTAGGAGTTTTATTAAGAGAAGGAATTGGAGATACTATGAGAGTATCTTTATCTGATGACCCAATTAAAGAAATAGAAGTGGCTAAAGAGATACTAAAAGATTGTAACTTATATGAAAAACCTACTTTAATTGCTTGTCCTACTTGTGGTAGAACACAAATAGATTTGATTCCTATTTCTAATGAAATTGAGGAATTTCTAAAAGGAATTAAATCAAATATAAAAGTAGCAGTTATGGGATGCGTTGTAAATGGCCCTGGAGAAGCAGCAGATGCTGACGTTGGAATTGCTGGAGGAATTGGAGAAGCTGTATTATTTAAAAATGGTAAAGTTGTTAGAAAAATACCTGAAGATAAAATAATTGAAGAATTAGAAAATGAAATTTTATCAATGACAAGTAAATAAATATATGATATAATACGAAAAGTTTTTAAGGAGGAATAAATAATGGAATTAAAAGGATCTAAAACAGAAAAAAATTTAATGGAAGCTTTTGCAGGAGAGTCTCAAGCTAGAAATAAATATACATATTTTGCAAGTAAAGCTCGTAAAGAGGGATATGAGCAAATAGCAGCAATATTTGAAGAAACAGCAGCAAATGAAAAAGAACATGCTGAAATATGGTTTAAATTATTACATGATGGAGCTATTCCAACAACAACAGAAAATTTAAAAGCAGCAGCTGAGGGAGAAAACTTTGAATATACAGATATGTATGCTAGAATGGCTAAAGAAGCTAAAGAAGAAGGATTTGATAAAATAGCATTCCTTTTTGAAGCTGTAGGAAAAATTGAAAAAGAACACGAAGCAAGATATTTAAAACTATTAGAAAACATAGAAGATGGAATTGTATTCTCTAGAGATGATGAAAGAATCTGGAAATGCAGAAATTGTGGTCATATAGTAATTGGAAAATTTGCTCCAGAAGTATGTCCTGTATGTAGCCATCCAAAATCATATTTCGAGTTAAAAGCTGAGAACTATTAATAGGAGAATTTGATGAAACAAAAATTTTTAAAAGATATTGGTATAGATATTGAAGATGAAACTAAAGATCTATTAAATCAATTTGACTTAAATGGATATATGGATCAAATCGCCGATAATAGAATAAAAGAAGAAGCAAAACTAGTTGAAGAACATAAAAAGAAAGTAGAAGAAGGCGAAGAAGAGCCAAAAGCTAAAAACAAGAAAGAAAAGTCAAAATGATAAAAAAGAACGAAGAATATATTGTTAATATAATAGACAATGGTTCAAATGGTGAGGGCATCTGCAAAATTGATGAATTCACCATTTTTGTTTCTGGTGCTATTAAAGATGAAGAATGTAAAATCAAGATTTTAAAAGTAAATAAAAGCTATGCTTTTGGTAAACTTTTAGAAGTAATAAAACCATCTTCCCATAGAATAGAACCTGATTGTTTAACATATAAAAAATGTGGTGGATGTAATCTAAGGCATATTGATTATAAATATACTTTAGATATGAAAAGAGATAAAATTCAAAATTTAGTAAATAAAACACTAAATAATAAAATAGCAGTAAAATATACCATAGGAATGGCTGAACCATTATATTATAGAAATAAAGCTATTTATCCTGTGAAAGAGATAAATGGAAAGAATGTGATTGGAATATATGCAAACAGATCACATGATGTTATAGAATTTGAAGAATGCAAGATTCAAAATAAAGAATCTCAAGAAATAGCAAAATACATTTTAGAAAATTGGAATGATTCAATTTATGATGAAGAAACACATACAGGCCACCTTAGAAATATAATGATAAGAGTTGGTGCTATTTCAAAAGAGATAATGGTTGTTTTAATATCAAATGGATATATTGATTATGATTATAGCAATTTAGTAAAAAAGTATCCTAACATTAAAACTATTATCATAAATGATAACCATGAGGTTACAAATGTTGTTTTATCTAATAATAACAAAGTAATATTTGGAGATGGAGTTATTTATGACTATTTAAATGATTATAAATTTCAAATCTCTCCAAATTCGTTTTTCCAAGTAAATTCTTATCAAACTATAAATATGTATAATGAAGCAATTAAAATGGCTGATTTGTCATCTAAAGATATAATAGCTGACCTATATTGTGGAATTGGAACAATAAGTATTTTTGCATCTAAATATGTAAAAAAAGTATATGGAATAGAAATAATTCACTCTAGTATAGAAAATGCAAAAATTAATGCGGAAATAAATAATATCTCTAATATTGATTTTATTGAAGGAGATGTAGAAAAAGCTTTTAATGAATTAATAGAAAAAGATATTAAATTAGATGTAGTAATAGTAGATCCTCCTAGAAAAGGGTTAGATAATACTACTATTAACAACTTAATTAAGATAAAACCTAGAAAGATTGTTTATGTTAGTTGCAACCCTGCAACTTTAGTAAGAGATTTGAAAGAATTAGAAAACGACTATGATATAAAAAACATTCAACCAATAGATAACTTCCCTTATACTAATCATATTGAGTCGGTAAGTGTATTAGAGAGGAGATAAATGATTAGTTATGGATGCAATTCAAAAAGAATTATTTAAACTTCAAGATAAGAAATATAAAGAATTTCAAGAGAAGTTAATTCCTACTAGAGATCCAGATACAATTATTGGAGTAAGAACTCCTAAGCTTAGAAAATACGCTAAAGAATTATTTAAATCTAATAATTATCAATCTTTTCTTAAAGAACTTCCTCATAAATATTTTGATGAAAATCAATTGCATGCTTTTATTATTTCAGAAATTAAAGATTATGATGAATGTATTAATTATATAAATGAATTCTTACCATATGTAGATAATTGGGCTACTTGTGATCAAATGTCACCAAAAGTGTTTAAGAAAAATCATGATAGTCTTATAGATAATATAAAAATTTGGCTTAAATCCAAAGAAACATATACAATTAGATTTGGTATAGGATGTCTTTTACAACATTTTTTAGATGAAGATTTTAAACCTGAATATTTAGAGATTGTATCTAGAATAAAGTCAGAAGAGTATTATATAAATATGATGAGAGCTTGGTATTTTGCAACAGCTCTTGCAAAACAATATAAGCTTACCAAACCTTATATTGAAAATAACCAACTTGATAAATGGACTCATAATAAAACAATTCAAAAAGCTATAGAGAGTTATAGAATAAGTTCGGAACAAAAGGAATATTTGAAGAGTTTAAAGATTAAATAATTAGATTAATTATATTATTTATATAGGTGGTAATTATGAATAAAGATTTGTATGATATGATTTTTAAAAGAAAGTCATTTCATCTTTTCAGAAACATTGGAAATGAACATATAACAGATGAAGAGCTTAAGGACTTGGAAGATTCTTTTTATAAATTTACTCCTTTGGTTGAAGATATTAAAGTAAAAATAAAGATAGTAAAAGATTCTACAACATGTAGAAGAGGTCAAGAATATTGTGTTTTATTTTATTCAGAAATAAAAGATAATTATTTACAAAATATAGGCTATTTAGGAGAACAACTTGATTTGTATTTAGTATCTAAAAATATTGGGACTTTATGGTTTGGAATTGGTAAAGTAAAAGAAAAAGAAATTGATGGCCTTCAATTTGTTATTATGATGGCAATTTCTAAAGTTGATTCTAACGATAAATTTAGAAAAGATATGTTTAAGAGTAAGAGAAAAGAAGTTTCAGAGATTTGGGATGGAGAATCTTACTTTGAAGTAGCAAATATTGTGAGATTTGCACCAAGTGCTTGTAATACTCAACCTTGGAAAGTTGAAGCAAGTGAAAAACAACTAAAAGTATATAGATATAGAAAAGAAGGAAAACGAGGAATAATGCCAAAAGATAAGGTAATTTTCTATAACCAAATTGATATGGGAATATTTCTATGCTTCTTGGAGCTTTGTTTAGAAAAAAATAAAATAAGCTTTAATAAAACTATATTTATTGAAAGCAATCATGAGAATGAATATAACTTATTAGCCGAATATAATATAAATTAATATAAATTGATTTTATTATTTTTTAGGAGGTATTATATATGGCCGAATATTTTGACATTTATGATGAAAGCAGAAATTTCTTAGGAAGGACAGGAGAGAGAGAATCTTATGTTTTTTCAAAAGGAGAATATCATATTGTAACAGATGTATTTATATTCAATTCTAATAATCAATTGTTATTAACTCAAAGAGTTCCTGAAAAGAAAGCTGGTCTATTGTGGGAAGGAACAGGAGGATCTGTATTAGCTGGAGAAAATAGTAAACAAGCAATAATTAGAGAGATTAATGAAGAACTTGGATTAGATATACAAGAAAATGAATTAATACTATACAACACCTTGAAAAGAGATGAAATAAAATCACCTAGATTCAAAGATTTATGGATATTGAAAAAAGATATTGAACTAAAAGAGTTGGTACTACAGAAGGAAGAAGTAAATGATGCTAAATGGGTATCGATTGATGAGTTTGATAAAATGCAACAAAATAACGAAATAGTTCCAACTATTGATTTTAATAAAGAGGACTTTATTAAAGCTATTAATCTAATGAATAAATAATAAATTTATAAGGAGTGATTATGAAAGTTGAAAAATCATGTGGTGCAGTAGTTTTTACAGAATTAAATGGTCAGAGAAAATATGCAATTATTTGCAGCTCTGAAGGATTTTATGGTTTCCCTAAAGGACATATGGAAGCTAATGAAACAGAAGAACAAACAGCATTAAGAGAGATAAAAGAAGAAACTAATCTTGATGTTACACTATTAGATAATTTTAGAACAACAACACAACATACTTTTGTGAAAAATGGAGAAGAAAGACTAAAGAAAATTACTTACTTCATAGGACATTATGATAATCAAAAATTTGCAAAACAAGAAGATGAGATATCAGACATATCTTTGATGGATTTTGAAGAAGCAATTAATAAAATTCAATTTGACGATACTAAAGGTGTTTTAAAGAAAGTTGAAGATTATTTAAATAATAATACTTAATTTCATAATTTATTTATGATAAAATCATTTTAGGAGAGCGAAGAAATATGAGTTATATAAATAATAAATTAAATGAATTTAATAAAAATATAAAAGGTAAGAAAATAGCAATTTTAGGAATGGGTGTAAGCAACAAACCATCTGTAGAGTATTTTGTAGCACAAAAAGCTATTCCTGTTTGCTTTGATAAAAAAGAAGAAGCTGATATAGATGCTGATTTAGTTAGTTTTTTGAAAGATAATGATATTGAATGTCATTTTGGCAAAGATAATTTAGACTACTTAAAAGGATTTGACTATATTTTCAGATCACCAAGCATTAGACCAGATACACCTCAAATTGCAGAAGCGGTAAAAAATGGCGCAATACTTACTTCTGAAATTGAACAAGTTTTAAGTTTAAGTCCTTCACATATAATTGGAATTACTGGAAGTGATGGAAAATCTACTACTACATCTATTATTTATAACATTATTAAAAATGCAGGATTAAAATGCTTCTTAGGTGGAAACATTGGATTCCCTCTATTTACAAAAATAGGAGAAATGGAACCAGATGATTATGTAGTATTAGAGCTTAGTAGCTTTCAATTATTAACATTCACCCAAAGCCCTGAAATTGCTATTGTTACAAATGTTACACCTAATCATCTAGATATTCATAAAGGTTATGATGAATATATTAATGCAAAGAAAAATATATTTATTAACCAAAAGCCAGATGATTTACTAATATTAAACTATGATAATGAAATTACTAAAAAGTTTGCTGAAGAGGCAAAAGGAAAAGTAACATTCTTTAGTCATAAAGTTAAATTAGAAGATGGAATATTCTTTGATGAAGAGGATAGAACCATAAAGGCAGGCTTTGAAGGTAAAACACACAATTTAGTTAGACAAAAAGATATGAAACTAATTGGTGAACATAATTGCGAAAATGCGTGCGCTGCAATAGCTGCAACAAAGGATATAGTTAAAACAGGAATTATAAAGAAGACAATTGAAGAATTTCCTGGAGTTGAACATAGACTAGAATTTATTAGAAGCATTAATAATATTCCTTGGTATAATGATTCAATTGGAACTAGTCCTACAAGAACTATCGCAGGTCTTCTATCTTTTGAACAAAAATTAGTTCTTATAGCTGGTGGTTATGATAAACATCTTGAATATGAGCCAATAGCAAAACCAATAATAGATAATTGTTCAAAACTAATATTAATGGGTCAGACAGCTGATAAAATAGAAAAAGCTGTTACAGATGAGATTAATAAAGAAATAGAAGAAGGTAAAGAAATTAATCTTCCTATTTATAGATGTGAAACTTTAGAGGACACTGTAAATAAAGCTCTTGAAGTTGCTGAAGAAGGTGAGATAGTACTATTCTCTCCAGCAAGTGCAAGCTTTGATTTATTCAAAAACTTTGAAGAACGTGGTAATAAATTCAAACAATTAGTAAATGATTTATAATAGAAAGGATTATCATGGCAAATTCTGAAAAATTGCAACAATTAGAAGAACTGTTTAATTATGATGAAAAAATAACATCTCCATTTCCAATAAGTGTTTTATTGGAAACTCCTAGTATGTTTATGAATTATTGCTATGATTTCAATGATAGAAAAGCAGAAGATGATTATATAGATTTTATGTATAAAGAATCACCTAAATATGATTCGAGAGTAAATAAATCTTATGTAAAAGGCTTAGAAGATAAAGCAGAATTCAAGGAATTCTGTTTAGATTATATAGATCATCTTGATTTAAACAGAATGTTAGTATTTGCATATCACAGATTACAACAATCTGAAATTGGTTCTTTAAGTTCAAAAAAGAAACAAACATTAGATGCTTTAAAACAATTGATGAAAAAATATTGCAAATCTAATGCGGTTGTTACTTTTTATAAAAGTAGTAAAGATTCTAAAAATGGTTTGCCTGATATTACAGAGATATCATCTGATTCAATTTTAGGAATAAAAAGACCAAAAGAAAATTTTATTTCGGATGAACAATATGAAAAATATATGAAATACTTTTCTTTGGATGATGCAAAGGATATATTTGGTGACCATAGAATATTTTCAAGTCTTAGAATGTTCTATTTAGATTTAGTAGAAGACCATCCTGAACTTACAGAACAAGAAAAAGTAAAGCTTCTATTTAATAATAAATCTTTCAAAAATGCTATAGATTCAGGAAAATATATATTAACACTTAATTATGGTATTATTGATAGACTAAAAAATTCTTCTAATGGAATATCTTTAATGGAATTTATGGATACCATAGAAGATTTTCAAGATATTAACTTTTATATTAATGCTGACCA
>DGSM01000128.1 GCA_002393975.1 Clostridiales bacterium UBA4362 | reverse complement strand
AAAACTGCCTCCTCTTCTTTTAAAACAAAGAGCACATTACAAATTGTAATGTGCTCTTTTCTTATTTATGATCTAAGATTTTCTGAAGATCTTCTTCAAACTTAATGATATTTATCTCTATTATATTCCAAATATTACAAATATAAACATGTTAAACTGTTTCTCAACAAAAACTCTTAAAGTTGTTTGAAATTCAAGAGTTCTTCTTTAATTCTGCTATTTTATCCACTTCTTTATTTTATCTTAATATTTGAAAGTTAAAAATGAATTATCAAAAATTTCATAACTATATTGTTTTTCAGTTTACAAAGTGATAACATATAAATGGCTAGTCAAACATATTATTAGGCATACCTAAATACTATATTTTAAATATTTTAGGGAGATTATTATGAAAAGAAAGCAATTATCTTTACTTTGTTTTATTTTTTTACTCACACTAATGCTTTGTGTACAAACTACACATGCAGCATCGTTTAGAACAGCTAGCGCTCACCGCATATACAAATCGATTGTGGGCATAAAAGTTATAAAGATTGGAGTCAAAGGCGACTACACAGTTTCACATAATAAAATAAAAAATTGGTCAAATGCTAGATGTGATAATGCAACCTATTATCCAGGGTGGACTTGTTCAAAAAAACATGCAAAATGGGCATATAAAACAGCTAAATTTTCAAAACTACGTAATAATTCACATTTTTATTATGGACTTCATACACAATGGATTACAATCGGACTCCAAAGTTACGATCTTGAAATAAATAAAGACGTAAGACCATAATTATTATGACACCAAAAAAGGATATAGTAAGTAGACTATATCCTTCTATTGTATTTATAGGAGGTTCGTGTGGAAGAACAATATATTATTGAATCACATCATTTAAAGAAATATTTTAAAGAGAAAGTTGCTCTTGAAAATATCAATATTAAAATTCACAAAGGTGAATTTTATGGGATATTTGGCAAAAATGGAGCAGGAAAATCTACTCTTTTTAAAATTATATTAGGACTTATTTCTTCATCTGAAGGAGTTTTAAAAATCAATGATCATCTATCAATTGGATATATGCCAGAGAATATAGCACTTTATGATCATTTAAGTGTACATGATAATATTCAGGTTACTGCTCTAAGTGCAGGATATGATGTATCAGAAGAAAAGATGAAAGATATTCTTGAAAAAGTAAATCTTCCCTCTCGCACACTTGCTAAAAATCTTTCATTGGGGATGAAAAGAAGATTACAGTTAGCAATGGCTACAATGTGTAAACCAGTTGATCTGTTGATTTTAGATGAACCAACTAATGGGATGGATGTCAACAGTGTTCTGTGGCTCAAAGATTTTCTATTACAGATGAAAAAGAAAGGTATTACTATTTTAGTTTGTAGTCATTCTCTTAATGTCTTAGAACAACTTATTGATCATTACTATATTCTTGTAGATGGTCATATTGTTAAAGATGAAGACTGGCATAATGAACTTCATAATCAGTATATTCTTACTATTAATGATGATATGAATGAAAAAGATATATCTCTTATTAAAAATCATTTTTCTATTGTTAAACAAGAAGATGATAAGCTTATTATTCATTCTGATAAAAAGCTGTTAGATATTTCTCGTTTTATTATCGAGAATCATCTTCCTGTAGAAGATATAGATAAAGAACATGAAAGTCTTGAAGATATCTTCTTAGAAAGTGTGGTTGAACATGATTAAGCTATTAAAAGCTGAGCATATAAAGCAGAAACATGACCGAATTATTATAGGGTTATCTGTAGCAGTTTTGATTATATTATCTTTTATGATTATTTGGTCTACCTGTTTAGCTGATCATGAATCTCATCAAGTGCTACTTGAGGACAGTGGAAAAGCAGGACTATATGGTTTATTTTTTTTTGTTACGATATTAAGAAGAGTATTTGGATTGATTTATGGTTATCATGTTATTGATATGGAATTTATTAACAATAGACAAGAATTCTTTATTAAGAATACTGGGAGAATAAGAATAATAACAGGAAAGATTATATTAGGGATGATCTTACTTTTAATCATGTCATTCTTATCTTTTATTATTCCTTTTATGATTTCATTACTTATGTTCCATCAGTTTTCATTAAATATTACTTTAGCTTTTTGTCAGATTTTTATTGCTTGGCTTATATCCATTGGTAGTATGCTTCTTGGAATTTTTTTAAGATTTATTGTGAATGAATTTTTATTATTCACAATCATCATTTCTATATTAGAGTTCTTCTCAAACTTTTTCCCACATCAGATTATTGACTTTTGGACAAGATGTGATGGTTTCTTCTATCTTTCTCAAGCTTTAGTACCATTAAAAAATCAATTAAACGATTTAAAAAATCAGCAGATCTATTTACCTCATTCATTTCATTTAATAAATGGATTCATCATTTGGATGGGGATACTTGTATTAATGATCATAATGAATATGTATATTATAAAAAGAAAGGATCTTACCAATGAATAAAAAAGTATTATTTACAATTATAGTTATTGTCATCATCGTAACAGGGGTGTTTGTTTTTGGAAAACAGAAAATGATCTTATCTGAAGGGGTTAGTGAAGATATCGCATATAGTGATAAACAGAACCAATATATAAGCTCCCTCACTTCAACATTGGATTACGAGAATAAAGGAACTTATAATAAATCATTTAAAATTAAGAAGGGAGAAGAAAAATCTTTATTGATCACAAAGAATACTTTAAATAAAGACTTCCAGCTTCAAGTAGAAAACGAAAAAGGAAAAGTACTTTTTTCAAAGACTATCAAAAAGAAAGAAACGATCTCTCTTAACAAGAAATATCAATCCGGTGACTATGTGTTAAGCTATAAGCTTCCAAAAGATACAAAGGGAACTGTGGAGATTCAGATTAATGAGTAAAGAAGAGAAAGCAAGTTTACTTGTCTTTATTCGTAACAAGTACAATCTTTATGTTATTGTGGGTACATTATGTCTATTGGGATATAACATATTTAAAGTTGCTCCTGATGATCTGACACCGACTAAAGGAGGATTTTATTCCTATAATCTCTTACTTATTTGTTTTCTTGTAGGAATATTCATTCCTATCTCTGTTGGTTCTTTTATGGGTGGTTATGAAAGAAGTACAAATATGCTTGATTATAAACTTGTTTCTCAATCCATCATGTCATGGTTAAAGGTGCAGTTTACTACTATGATCAAGTTCTTCTTATTGATGTTAATATGTGCATCACTACTTGGTGGTTTTCTAGATCTTATCAATCATAGCAATATAGGTTTTTATCTTTATTATGCTTTACCAAGATTTCTTATTATCTTCTTCATGTGGATCTTCTGGGGCATCTTATCATTTCTGATTGCCTTATTGCTAGATAGTCACGCCATAAGTTTTATTATCTGTTCTGCATTTTTCTATATAGAACAATATACACATTTAACATTTGGCATCCTCTGGAATCAGAAAAGCATTCTTCGTACACTTTTTAAAAATGATGAACTTCCTTTTGGAATCGTGCAATCTTCTTTTCATTCTTTTTCTTTTAGCATGACTTATATCTGTATACTTCTTATTCTCTTTATCATTGTTATTATTTTCTACTTAAAAAAAGCTTATCCCAATAAATAATTTCCAATTTTGAAAAAATGTATGCGTTTTCTTTTCCGGTACTATAATGTAGCTATGAGGAGACTTAATTGAGATACGACCACACCATCATTTTCATAGTCCATTTACCTTAATTAATGAAACCATCGCATTCCCATCAAAACTGCCTCCTCTTCTTTTAAAA
>DGSM01000133.1:24507-34423 GCA_002393975.1 Clostridiales bacterium UBA4362 | reverse complement strand
CAATGCAGAGAAATAGTTAGAAAATTTAATTCTATCTATGGTGAAACTTTAGTAGAACCTATGGCTGTAATTAATAATACTTCAAGGATAAAAGGCTTAGATGGAAATGTTAAGATGGGTAAGTCACTTGGAAACGCACTTTATTTATCTGATAGTGAAGAAATAGTTGCAGAAAAAGTAAAGAACGCAGTTACAGATCCATCGAGAATTAGAAAAGATGATCCAGGACATCCAGATGTATGTATGGTTTATTACTATCATAACCTTTTTACAGATAAAGAGGAATGTAAAAATATTTGTGAAGAATGTAAAAAGGGTCAAAGAGGATGCGTTGCATGTAAACAACAACTAATGAATAGTATTAATAATAAACTTGGACCAATTAGAGATAAAAGACATTATTTAGAAGAACATCCAGAAGAAGTTAAGAAAGTATTGCATGATGGAACAGAACATGCAAGAAATGTTGCTAAAGAAACAATGAAAAAAGTTAAGAAATCGATGAAATTAGATTATGATTTTTAGGAGCGGATTTATATGTTTACAGACTATGTAAAAATATATGCAAAAGCAGGAAATGGTGGAAACGGCGCCATTTCTTTTCGCCATGAAAAATATGTTGCAGCAGGAGGACCTGATGGAGGAGATGGCGGAAAAGGTGGAGATGTCTACTTTAAAGTAGATAAAGATGCCAATACACTTATTGAATTTAGATTTAATAAAAAATATAAAGCTAATAATGGAGAAAATGGCTCAGGTGCCAAGAAATATGGAAAGAGTGCAGATGACCTTATAATTCCAGTTCCAATAGGAACTGTTATTAAAGATGCTGAAACTAATGAAATATTAGCTGATTTAGATGAACCAGAAGAAAAGGTTTTAATTCTTAAAGGTGGCAAAGGAGGTCTAGGAAATAGTCACTTTGCTACTTCTACTCGTCAAGCACCACGTTTTGCAATAGATGGAGAAAAGGGAGAAGAAAAAGAACTAATACTTGAATTAAAACTATTAGCTGATGTTGGTTTAGTAGGATTCCCTAATGTAGGAAAATCTACATTCTTAGCAAGAGTGACTTCTGCAAAACCTAAAATCGCTAATTATGAATTTACAACATTAGAGCCAAATTTAGGAGTTGTGAAACCTAAAAGCGGAAAGAGCTTTGTAATAGCTGATATACCAGGAATTATTGAAGGGGCAAGCGAAGGAGCTGGACTTGGTCTTCAATTTTTAAGGCATATTGAAAGAACTAGAGTTCTTTTACATTTTATAGATGCTTCTGGCACTTCAGGAAGAGATGTTGAAAAAGATTTTGAAACTATTACTAATGAGTTTTCAAAATATAATGCAAACATTCAAAATAAGCCACAAATCTTAATTGCATCAAAAATTGATATTACACAAGAAAATGAAGATTTGAAAAAGTTAGAAGATATTGCAAAAAAGAATAATTTAAAATTGTTTAAAATTTCATCTGTTACAGGTGAAGGTATTGATGATTTAATGAATTATTTAGTAACACTTATCGAACAAATTCCAAAGAGTGATTATTATACAAATAATCAAAATACAGAGAAGAAAGTAAAAGTATATACTTTAGAAAAAGAAGAAGCTTTTAAAGTAACTAGAGAAAAAGGAAAATTTGTGGTTACAGGAAAAGCTGTAGATAATATTATTAGAAGAGTAAACATAGCAGATAATGAATCTTTATATTTCTTACATAAAAAACTTAATGAAATTGGTTTAAATACTGAACTTAAAAAACAAGGAATAAAAGATGGAGACATAGTAAAAATAGGTTCATATGAAATGGAATGGGAAGATTAATTATTGATAATTAAAATTGCTTATGTTAAAATTTAGGTATCTAAAAAGGGAAAAGAAATACTTATGAATAAATCATTTAAAAGAAAATATATAAAATATAGAGCAATAAGTGTTATACTTATTGTTTCTATTATGATTTTTAGCAAAAATGTTTTTGCAGCAAAAGGAAATCCTGATAATGTTACAACAACCGGTCAAAATCTTATATATGATGATCCTGCTTATATAGAAAAACATAATGCTAATCTTTCAAAGCTTGAAGTATCTGGATATAAATTAACACCAGAATTTAATAAAAATACAACCATGTATTATATTACCATACCAAAAGATGTTACATCATTAGATGTGGCATGCGAAACAGAAACCTCAAAAGCAAAATATGTTGTATCTGGAAACACAAAGCTTTCAACAACTAAAGAGAATAGGATTACTATTAAAGTAACAGCACAAGCTAAGAATACAAAGACTTATACAATAGTTGTTTCTAGGGAAGCTTCAAAGAACCTTCAATTAAATTCTCTTTCAGTTACAAATGTTAATTTATCACCAGAGTTTTCACCTGATATATATAATTATGAGGCTGAAGTAACAACTAATGAATTTAAGAAATTAGATATTTCAGCATTGACTAATAGTTCAACTGCAGAAATAGAAGTAATAGGTAATGATCCTGAATCTTTTAAATATGGCGATAATATTATTTTAGTTATTCTTAAAGATTCAAAAGAGGTTACAACTTATCAGATTAAAATAAATTTTATTGAACAAACTTTTACAACAATAACTACCGAAACTACATCAGGAGCAGTAAAATGGATAATGAATGCGGTAGATAAAATAAAAGAATTCTTAAGCCATGAAAACAACCAATTGGCTGTACTTATTGGAATAGCAGTTCTATTATTTTTATTAATTATTGTTTTTGCAATAAAAATTTCGAAAAATAAGAAAAAAAGGAGAATGAACACAAATGATAAAAAAGGTAGCCATACTCGTTAACGGTGGAGATTGTTGCGGATTAAATGCGGTAATTAGGGCAATTACTAAAACTGCAGAATCACATAATATAGAATGTTATGGATATATAGATGGATATAAAGGTCTTGTTGAAAATGATTATGTAAGATTAGATCATTCAAATATTGCGGCAGGAATTTTATACAAAGGTGGTTCAATTATTGGTTCTTCAACCAATACAATAGTATTCCACTATCCTTTTACTAATCCAGATGGATCAATTGATTTTGTTGATATGTCTGATAGATGCGTTGAAAATTTCAAAAACAATGGTTTTGATTGTTTATTTACTTTAGGCGGTGATTCAACACAAAAAAGCGCAAGAGATTTATTCCTTAAAGGTATAAATGTTATAGGAGTTCCAAAGACAATTGATAATGATGTAGTTGGAACAGAACTTACTTTTGGATACGATACAGCCGTATCTGTAGCAACAGATGCTTTAGATAGACTTCATTCAACAGGAGAAACCCATGGAAGAATAATGGTACTAGAAGTTATGGGAAGATTTGCTGGATGGATTGCATTAGGCTCAGGAATTGCTGGAGGTGCTGATGTTATTCTTATTCCAGAAATACCATATGACTTAAATAAAGCAGCAGAAGCTATATTAAAACGTAAAAGTAGAGGTAAGAAATTTAGTATAGTAGTTGTTGCAGAAGGAGCTCTTCCAAAAGAGAAACCAGCAGAAGAATTTGCTGAAAGTACAGGCCAAGAGACTGGAATAAAAGTTAAATTTTCAGGCGCTGGAGAAAGAGTTGCAAAAGAATTAGAAAAACTAACAGGTATTACAGCTAGAAATACTACATTAGGATATCTTCAAAGAGGTGGAAAACCTACTTCTAATGACAGACTACTTTCTACAAAATATGGCGCTAAAGCTATGGAACTTGCATTACAAGAAAAATTTGGAGTACTTACTGTATTAAAAAATGGCAAACTTGATTGTATTTCTCTTGAAGAAGTAGTTGGAAATAATAAAGACTTGGGAGCTGTTGAAGGAGGAACAAAAGATAGCAATGTTAAATATGTAACTATGGATGATGAGTTAGTTATAACTGCAAGAAATATTGGCATTTGCTTAGGTGATTAGAATAAGAGAGGTAAACAAATAATATATGGATTTTAAAACAATTATTGCTGAAAATATTGCAAAAGAAGTTAATTTAAACATTAATGAAATAAGTGATTTTGTTGAGGTCCCAAAAGAGAAGTCTAATGGAGACTTCTCTTTTCCATGTTTCAAGCTAGCAAAAGAATTAAAGAAAGCTCCACAAATAATTGCAGAAGAATTAAAAACAAAACTTGAAGCAATAGCAGAATTTATGGATCTTTTTGAAAAAATAGATGTTGTTAATGGTTTTCTAAATTTTTATGTATCAAAAGTACATTTAGTAAAAGAAGCAACTGAAAAATTTGCAAAGCAAGATAAAGAATATGGAATTTCAAAAGAAGGTGAAGGTAAGAGAGTTATCATTGAGTATTCCTCACCTAATATTGCTAAACCATTTCATATAGGACATTTGAAGACTACAATTATAGGACATAGTTTATATAACATATATAAATATTTAGGTTATAAAACTTTTGGACTAAACCATCTTGGGGATTTTGGAACTCAATTTGCAAAACTTATTGAAGGCTATAAGAGATGGGGAGAGGAATATGATTTTTCTTCTAACCCAATTGATAAACTAGCTGATATATATAGAAGAATTAATCAATTATGTACAGATGATGAGGAAGTTCTTGAAATTTGCCGAGAAAACTTTAAAAAGTTAGAAGATGGTGATGAAGAATATGTTGCACTATGGACTAAATTTAAGGAACTTAGCTTAATAGAATTTGAAAAAATTTATGATGAATTAGGAATAACTTTTGATGAATATGATGGAGAAGCTTTCTATTCAGATAAAATTCCTGAAGTATTAGATATTTTAAATAAATCAGGAGCAGTTATAGAATCAGAGGGAGCTAAGATTATTGATTTAACAGATCAAGGTATAGATTCTCCAATTATGGTGCAAAAATCTAATGGCTCATCAATTTATGCCACCCGTGATTTAGCAACAATCCTTTATAGAGTAAGACAATATGATTATGATAAAAATATATATGTAGTAGGAAATGAGCAAGGTCTTTACTTTAGACAATTATTTGCTGCTTCTAAATATTTAGGAATAGAACAAAAATATATTGATGGACTTGAACATGTTGGCTATGGAATTATTATGCTTCCTGAAGGAAAAATGTCAACACGTAAAGGTAATTTTATAAAAGCTCAAGATATTATTGATGAAACAGTTAATAAAGTTAAATCAATAATGAAAGATAAGAATACTGATTTAAGTGATGAAGAAACTAACAAAATTGCTAATCAAGTTGGTATAGGAGCAATTGTTTTTGATTATTTACATGATAATAGAAACAAGACTCAAATATTTGATATAAATGAAGCAACTAACTTTAATGGGGAAACAGGCCCATATATTCAATATACAGCTGTAAGAACTAAAAGTGTAATCGAGAAAGCTGGGGGAATTATTCCAAAATTTGAAGATATCAATTTAGAAAAATTAACAGATGATTATTCAATTTCAGTTTTAAAATTAATATCTAATTTTGGACAAATTCTAAATACTGCATTAGAAAAATCAGAACCATCAATTTTATCAAGATATTTAATTGATGTTGCTGAAAGTTATTCAAGTTTCTATAATGCAAATAAAATCATAAATGATGATAAAGAATTACAAGAAGCTAGAATTTATTTAACACATATGGTTAATATTACATTAACTAATGGACTTAATTTACTTGGAATAGAAGTTCCAGAAAAAATGTAAGGAGATAGTATTGAAAAAGGTACTCTTCATATCTAGTGAAGGTGGTCATTTAAATGAGCTTTCACAAATCGATTTTAATAGATATGATTATTTCTTAGTAACAGAAAAAACCAAGGCTACAGAATTTGTAGCCGATAGATATCCAGAAGGTAAATTCGATTATCTTAAATATGGAACTCGAAAGACTCCAATAAGATATTTCTTTGTGTTGCTATCAAATTATTTTAAGAGTAAAAAGATATTTAAAACTTTTAAACCAGATGTGGTAGTTTCTACAGGAACTCATACTGCTATACCAATGTGCTTTATAGCACATAAAAATAAAACTAAAGTAGTATGGATTGAAACTTTTGCAAATCGAAATACTCCTACAATGGCAGGCAAAATTGTAAAAAGATTTCATCTAGCAGATGAGACAATAGTGCAATGGAAGGAAATGAAAGATATTTATCCTAATGCTAAATATTTAGGACCAATATTTTAGCACTAGTTTATAGATAGGAGAAGAAATGATTTTTGTTACATTAGGAACTCAAGATAAGGAGTTTAAAAGATTAGTCGATATTATCTATAAATATCTAGAAAATTCAAATTCTGATGAGAAAATAATTATTCAATATGGAAATACTAAATATGATTATGATGAGTTTAAAGCTTTTAAAAATGTAAAATGTTTTGATTTTATTTCACCAGATGATTTTGAAAAATATTTAAATGAAGCTGATTTTGTAATAACACATGCTGGTGTTGGAACAATAATTAATGGATTAAATCATAATAAAAAGTTAATAGTTGTTCCTAGACTTAAAAAGTATAAAGAACATGTTAATGATCATCAATTGCAAATTACAGAGAACTTTGCTCACGAGGGATATATTATAGAGTATAAAGAAGATGATGATTTGCAAGATTTGATAAAAAAGGTTAAAGATTTTAATCCTAAAAAATATGAATCAAATAATCAAAGATTCAATGATGAATTAGAAAAAATAATTAATAATTAGAGGAAAGAAATGAATCACAAAAGTCAATTAGCAAAGAATACTTTAATAATTGCTATTGGAAAATTAAGTACCCAAATAATTTCATATTTACTATTACCTTTATATAGTAGCAAACTAGATCCTTCAGAATATGGTATTTATGAATTCATATGTACAGTGTCATTTTTTGCAGTACCATTAATAACTATGCAAATGGAAGAATCAATGTTTAGATTCTTAGTGGATTGCAAAACAGACAAAGAAAAGAAGAAGATTATTTCGCAAACAATTATTTATATAGGAATAGCATCTCTGATCTCAATACCAATAATGATTTTGCTTCTTAGTGTATCTAATCTTGAATATACTACTAGATTTATATTTGTAGTAATACTATTTATTTTATCTAATGTTGTATTATACATGTCAAATGCCATGGTTAGAGGACAAGGCAAGTTTAAATTATATAGTATTGCAAATGTTATTTTAGGAATAATGACAATTTTACTTAATTTATTCTTTATACTAGTAGTAAAATCACAAGCAGAAGGTCTTTTATGTGCAAACTTAATAGCCAATTGGACTGTTGCGATATTCTTATTAGCAAAGCTTAAATTGCCAAAATTTATTGGAAAATTTGATAAAGATACGATGAAGACAATGTTTAAATATTCTGCACCACTTGTTCCTAATAGTATTTCGTGGTCAATAATAAATATGTCTGATGGTATTATCCTAACTAAATTGGTTTCAACAGCAGCCAATGGTATTTATGGAATGGCAAATCGTTTTCCTAATATAATTAATGTTTTTTATAGTTATTTTTATACTGCATGGAAAGAATCTGCTGCTAAAATAGTAAAAGAAGAGAATAAAGAAAAGTATTATAATTCAATTTATGCTGACATAAAAAGGTTATTATATGCAGTTACTATATGTTTAATCGCAGCGATGCCTTTTGCTTTTCCAATTTTTATAAATTCACAATATGAAGAATCATATATGTACATTCCAATAATAATGGTAGCTATGTTTTTCTCAAATCTTTCTAGTTTTTATGGAGGAATATTTGGAGCATATAAAGAGACTAAAGTAATGGGATATACTACTATGATTGCAGCAGCACTAAATCTTTTAATTGACTTAGGGTTAGTATTTAAATTAGGCGTATTTGCAGCATGTCTTTCAACTTTAGTTGCTGATATGTTTGTTTATTTCTTTAGAAAATATAAATTAAAGAAATTCTTTAAACTTAAAGAAACTAAAATGCTAGGACCAATAATAGTAGCATGTCTAATATTATTTACTTATTATTTAAAATATTGGACAGATATTAAAGGGGTAGCATATTGGATTGTAAGTGTTGTAACTTTGATATTTGCTATTGGCTATAGCTATTTAATAAATAGAGAAATAATTAATACTACAGCAAAACAATTAATAGGAAAAATTCGAAATCATAAAAAATAGATATCATATTTTAGGAGGTAAATTATGAAATATTTTGGAACAGATGGAATAAGGAGAATTGCAAACACTGAATTAACACCAGGATTTGTTTACAAAGTTGCAAAAGCAGGAGCTTATGTTTTGTCAAAACATGCTGAAGGAAGACCAATTAACATTATAATTGGTAGAGATACAAGAATATCTGGAACTCTTATTGAAGCAGCAATGACAGCAGGTTTTTTAAGTTATGGTGCAAATGTTCAATTAGTAGGAGTAATTCCTACACCAGGAATTGCATATTTAACTAAAAAATTAAAAGCTGATGCAGCAGTTGTTATTTCAGCATCACATAATACTTATGATTTTAATGGTATAAAATATTTTTCTAATAAGGGAACTAAATTACCTGATGAAATTGAAGAAGAAATTGAAGATGTTTTAGATTCAGGAAAAATAGAAGAACTAACTGCAGAAAGTGATAAAATTGGAATTAGTGAAAACAGAGAAGATCTATTAGATGAGTATTTGTATTTCTTTAGAAAGAATTTTGAAGATGAGTTTGAAAAATTAGATAAGGATAACTTTACAGTTGCTATTGATACTGCTAATGGAGCGACATCAGTAATCGCAGATAAAGTATTTACAGCTTTAGGAATAAAACACTACATTATCAACAATACTCCTAATGGAATTAATATTAATGATAATTGTGGTTCTACTCATTTAGATGTTCTTAAGAAATTCGTTGTAGCAAATAAATGTGATTTAGGAATTGCCTATGATGGAGATGGAGACAGATGCTTAGCAGTAGATGAAAAAGGAAATGAAATGGATGGAGATACTATCATGGCCATTGTTTCAAATTACTTAAAGGGAAAAGGTCTTTTAAAAGACAATACATTAGTTGCAACTGTTATGAGTAACTTAGGACTTAGAAAATATTGTGAAGCAAATGACATGCATTATGAAATTACAAAAGTTGGAGATAGATATGTTCTAGAAAACATGATGGAACATGGATATAATTTAGGAGGAGAGCAATCAGGACATATTATATTCTTAGATTATAATCCAACTGGAGATGGAATATTAACATCTTTAATGTTAATTAGAACACTTCTTGAAAATAAACAAAAAGCAACAGAAGCTGCAAAGATTATTAAAATTTATCCTCAAATATTAATAAATGCAAAAGTAAAAGAGGAAAAGAAATATAGTTTTGATAACAATAAAGAAATAGCAAACGAAATTGCAAAACTTGAAAAGAAATTTGAAGGTAATGGAAGAGTTTTAATTAGAGCATCTGGAACAGAACCTTTAGTTAGAGTAATGATTGAAGGCGAAGATCAAGAAGAAATAACAAAAGATGCTGAAAACTTAGCTAAAATCATAGAGAGAATTTTAGGCTAATAGCTTTGACTACATATTTTTTTAGTGTTAAGATAAATTCGAAAGATAGTATAAGGAGGAAATAGATATGGCTTTAGTTACTACAACAGAAATGTTTAAAAGAGCTATGCAAGAGAATTATGCAATAGGTGCATTTAATATTAATAATATGGAGTTTGTTCAAGCAATAATGGATGCTGCTGCAGAGCAAAATTCACCACTTATTCTTCAAACTTCATCTAGTGCAATAAAATATGCACGTATTCCATATTTAAAAAAGATGATAGAAGCAGGTCTTGAAGAACATGATATTCCAGTTGCTCTTCATTTAGACCATGGTCCAGATTTTGAAACAGCAAAAATGTGTATTGATAATGGATATACATCAGTTATGATTGATGGATC
>DGSM01000133.1:19753-24391 GCA_002393975.1 Clostridiales bacterium UBA4362 | reverse complement strand
GGAGTTGTTGTTGAAGCAGAAATAGGAAGACTTGCAGGAGTTGAAGATGAAGTAAATGTAGCTGATAATGATGCTCTATATACTAATCCAGAACAAGCAAGAGATTTCGTAGCAGCAACAGGAGTTGACAGTTTAGCAATTGCCATAGGAACTAGTCATGGAGCATATAAATTTAAAGGTGATGCAAAATTAAGATTTGATATATTAGAAAAAGTTAAACAATTAATTCCTAATACACCAATCGTTTTACATGGAGCTTCAACCGTTATACAAGAATATGTAGAAACATGTAATAAATATGGAGCTAACCTTCCAGGAGCCAAAGGTTGTCCTGATGAAATGCTTCATGAAGCATCTCAAAGGGGAGTATCAAAAATAAATGTAGATACAGACTTAAGACTTGCTATGACAGCTGGAATTAGAAAAGTTTTTGCTGAAAATCCAGAAGTATTTGATCCAAGAAAATACATGGGACCAGGAAGAGATTTAATTAAGGAAGCAGTTGTTCATAAAATTAGAGATGTATTTGGATCAGCAAATAAAGCATAATTAAGAATAAAAACATTGAGGCCTCTAGATTTTTAGAAGCCTCTTTTTAGGAGAATCATGAAAGAAGAAAAATCTATTTTAGCTAAAAATCCTACTGCCTTTCACAATTATGAAATACTTGAAAAATATGAAGTAGGAATAGTTTTATATGGTACAGAAATTAAATCTATTAGACAAGGAAAAGTAAACCTTAAAGATGCATATGCAGGTATTGACAAAAATGGAGAGGTCTATGTTTATAATATGCATATAAGTCCATATGAACAAGGTAATATATATAATAAAGACCCTTTAAGACATAGAAAACTTTTGCTTAATAAAAGAGAAATCTTAAAATTACACGAATATACTACTCAAAAAGGTTTTACTTTAGTTCCTATTGATTTATATTTCAAAGGTAATAAAGTTAAAATGTGTTTAGGAGTAGGAAGAGGAAAGAAATTATACGATAAAAGGGAAGATTTAAAGAAACAAGAAGATCAACGCAAAATAGAAAGATATATGAAAAATTAAAAAATGTTGTAAATTTATTTTTGTTTATGTATAATAAAATTAGATTTATTTTATACGAAAGAAAGAGGATATATTATGTCAAAATCCACAAAAGTTTTAGGTTTATCAATCCTTATATTTATTGCTATAACAATGGTAAGATTAGCAATTATGGAGATACCTGTAAAAATTTCTTCAAATATTGCATCTTATACTTATACTCAAAAAGTTAATAATGCTAATCTTAATGAGTTGAATGAGAATCAAAAAGCAATAATTGAAGGTACAGTAAAAAAAGCAGAATCTTATGAAGAAGAATTAAATAAGAAAAAACAAGCTAATCCTGATGTTCCTGTAATAGGATTAAATTTCTTGTTAACAGGCAATTCTAATAATAATCTTATTGAAGAATTGCTAAGAGCAATATGCCTTGGAGCAATTACAGGTGGAATAATTAATGCTATATTTGTTTCAAGTCAAAGAGGAAAACGTCTATTTAGATCTTTTGTAATTTTATTTATATACCTTTATCTATTAAACATAGTTCTATATGCTACTTCATTAGCTGTTGTTAATCAATCAATAGGAAATGGAGTATTCTACAACTTTAGAAGTTTATTCTCTATATGGGACTTCTTAACTGTATTTATAGCATATTCTATATGGTTCTTAGTTTTATGGATTATAAATAGAATCTATCGCAAAACAACTGCCAACAGAGTAGGATCAAAGGTTACAAGCTCAAAAAATCTTAAAGAGCATAAACAAAAATTGCAAGAACAAGCAGAAGTTGAGCAAAATGCTTTTGAAATGAAGAAAGAATTTAAAGAACGTCATTATGCAAATGACAGAAGAGCTAAACGTAGAACTATTAATTCAGAAGCTAGAGAAGAGATTGCTAGAGAAAATAGAAAGAGCAATCAAGAGAAAGCTGAGCTTGAAAGAGAAGAAAAAGAAGATAAAAAATAATAAAAAAGCAAAAGATTAGGGGAAAAAAATGGATCCAATACAACAAAATTATACACCTAACTATACAAACAATTATAATTACAATATGAATAATCAAAACTATAATACTAATAATTATCAAAATAATACTAAACCCAAAAGCTATGTTGCCGGATTAGTTTTAGGAATACTTTCAATTTTATTTGAAGGACTTATTCTTGGAATAATTGGTATAGTTGTAAGTGCTAAGAATAAAAAAGAATTAGCACAAAGAAATGAAAAGAATGGTAAAGTAACAGCAGGACTAGTTTTAAGCATTATAGGTTTAGTAAAAGGAATAATACTTATACCAGTAATAATATTAGTAGTATCTTTGGGAATACTTGTATATGATAATGCCTCAGAAACTGTAAGTAGGACAAGTGCATATTCATCAGGTGCTTCAGAACAAAATAGCAAATTTGAAAACTATTTTGGAACAGAAGTAACTGCAACAGAAGTTAAGAGTCTTTTATCAGAAATTAGAACTAATAATTTGACAGCAACAATAAATGAAGAAAGTAGCGTTATTGGAGTAGTATTTGTTTCAAAGAATGCAACTTCAAATAGTTTTAAAGGTATTTATGGTAGTTCTACCACTCTTGGAAATACTGATCCTGAGGATATAACTAGAAGTACATTTGATAATGCTACATTTTGTTCAGATATTCAATCCATTACTAATGCATTAAAGCCAGGAACCTCTTATACAGTTAATGTACCAAATACTAAAGCTTATAAGGGAGATCAAGAGGGAACTACTGGTTTTGAAACTGATGATATAGAAACAGGTATTTCAGGTGGATATTATTCAAGTGGATATATTAGACTTATTTATATAGTTGATAATGCTAATAGATTATAAGAATATAAAAAAGCAAAAATACAAGAATAAAAAAAGAGATGAGTTTTAAAACTCATCTCTTTTGGTTTTTGTTTTATATTAACTAAATTTATATTTATTAAAGACTTTATTTATTTGTAAAAATGCATTTATAATATTTTATTATTCATTTATGTTTTTTTTTATTTATTTTTTAATCTAATTAAGATTGCTACAGCAAATAGTATAATAACAAATCCTATAGCTATTAATAAAATGTTAATAACATCACTTATGCTTATTCCTGCTGTTGTTTCATCATTCTCTGGAACATTTTGAAGAACAGTAGAAGTGTTTTCAGCAGAAGCTTCAGTTACTTGTTGAGATGTGTTCATATTTAATTCAGAGGAAGCTAAAGCTTTTGTTCCAAAAGTAAATAATAAACTAAAAGAAATTAATAAAATAATTATTGTTTTTATATTTTTTATCATTTGTTATTCCTCCAAAAAACTCTAAAGTAATAATAATATAAAAAAATAAAACTGTCTAGTAAATTAATAAAAGTTATGATATAATTTAATAGAAATATAATAAAAAAAGAGGACTAAAAATGGCGGGTAAGATGTTTAAAAGGATAGCGATAATTATTTTAATCGTTGCTTGCTTGTTTAATATTGTAAATAAATTAGTAAAACGTAATTCATTTAAAACCGAATTAGAATCTGCAGCAACATATGTAGAAACAATTGGAAATGATGTTTCTGGAAGAATTGAAAACGTTACCGATAAAAATTCTAATTAATTGGAGGCACAAATGAGCGAAGAATTCTATCTTGATATAGATAATAAAATTGCAACTAGAGAAAGTTTTGGAAAAGCTTTAGCGGCATTGAATAACGATAACATTGTTGTTTTAGATGCTGATTTAGCATCATCTACTAAAACAGATTTATTTAGAGAGAAACATCCAGAACGTTTTATAGAAAATGGTATTGCTGAGTCTGATATGATTGGAACTGCAGCAGGACTTGCTACTAGTGGAAAGATACCAGTTGCAGCAACATTTGCATCTTTTGCTGCTGGAAGAGCGTATGATCAAATAAGATGTTCAATAGCTTATCCAAATCTAAATGTAAAAATTGTTGGAACTCACGCAGGAATTACTGTTGGGGAAGATGGAGCATCACATCAAATGTTAGAAGACCTAAGCCTTATGCGTTCACTTCCAAATATGGTTGTATTATCTCCATCAGATGATTTAGAAACCAAAGCATTAGTAAAACATATGGTAGATTATAATGGACCAGTTTATCTAAGATTAAGTAGAAAAAAGACAGCAGGAATATATAAAGATATAGAAAAAAAGGAATTACCATCATTTAATATAGGGCTATCAGTTCAAATTGGTGATGGCAAAGATGTTTGTATATTTGCAACAGGTGACACTGTTGAAGAAGCTATTATTGCTAGATCATTATTAATGAATCATGGCATAGATGCTAGAGTAGTTGATATGTACTCTATAAAGCCTATAGATAGAGAAGAAATTGTTAGATGTGCTAAAGATTGCAAATTATTAGTTAGTGTAGAAGATCACAATGTGATTGGAGGACTTGGTTCTGCAATTTGTGAAGTTCTATGTGATGAATATCCTAAAAAATTAATAAGAATGGGTATTGAAGACAAATTTGGAAAATCAGGAAGAGCTGAAGATTTAATGAAGCTATATAAAATTGATAGTGGAGCAATAGCACAAATAATAGCTGAAATAGTTTAATAGATAAAAA
>DGSM01000133.1:15677-19669 GCA_002393975.1 Clostridiales bacterium UBA4362 | reverse complement strand
ATAATATAACTTAGGTTATTTATGTAAAAGTAAGAGGCCGTGATTTTTAGATCACGACCTCTTTTGAGTTCTACATTGTTATGACCTTGATAACTCCGATGATAAATAAAATCACAGCAAGTATCCGCAGCCAAACAGCTTCAATGCCCCATCCCCACATAGCCAAACAGAAGTTGGTTAGCAGGCTAAAGCCATATCCTGTGAAAAAGCTATCAACAAAAAGTCTTACAGCCTTTCCATATTCTTTTCCGCAATTGGCCATGAAAATAACAAATAGCACGAGGGCAATGATTATCTCAAGGACAATAAGCAGAAGAGGATAGTATGCATTAGGGCTATGGTACACGAAGATAGTGTAAAAGAGCCCATCAATACAGAACAATACTAGGATAAACTTCAGCCAGCCAGTGGTTACATATTGCTTTCTTACTTTGTAACTATTTACTGCGCTTATTACAAAGAAGAGTGGCAAAACGTAAACGACAAGGACGGGAATCCAAGCCAGAAGGCTCCTGATCATCGTAGAGCTGGGTAGACTTAAAAGAAAGTTAGCCAGCTTACAGAGTAGATTGTGAATTGTGCTATACATAGGATACCTCCTTTACACATCATATATCATGCACTTTTCAAAGAACTCAATACTTTTCTTTCCAAAATTATTTATGAAAGGAATTCGAAAAGTATTAAATATATTATAACACTATTTACATAAAGTAGCAATTATAAAAATCTATTATCTTTGACACAAAATACATTTTTTGTGATATGATAAAGTCAAATTGATATTGGAGGTGTTTTTTATGTCAGTTTTAGTTACTGGAGGAGCAGGATATATTGGCTCACATACAGTCGTAGAACTTTTAAATGAAGGATATGAAGTAATAGTATTAGATAACTTTTCAAATTCAAGCCCAAAAGCATTGGAAAGTATAAAAAAGATTACAGGAAAAGATTTTAAATTTTATGAAGCAGATTTATTAGATAGACCAGCTATAAAGAAGATTTTTGACGATAATAAAGATATTGATTCTGTAATTCATTTTGCTGGTTTAAAAGCTGTTGGAGAATCAGTTCAAAAACCTATAATGTATTATGAAAACAATATAGGAGGAACTTTAATTCTTGTTGATGAAATGAGTAAACATGGAGTTAAGAAAATCGTGTTCTCATCTAGTGCAACTGTTTATGGAGATCCAGCATCAGTTCCTATTAGAGAAGATTTCCCAAGAAGTACAACAAATCCATATGGAAGTACTAAATTAATGATAGAAAATATTTTAACAGATGTTTATACTTCAGACAATGAATGGTCTGTAATATTACTAAGATACTTTAACCCAATAGGAGCACATGAATCTGGATTAATAGGAGAAGCTCCAAATGGAATTCCTAATAACTTAATGCCATATATTAATCAAGTTGCATTAGGAAAATTAGATCATCTAAATGTATTTGGAAGTGATTATCCAACACATGATGGTACAGGCGTTAGAGATTACATACATGTTGTTGATTTAGCAAAAGGACATATTAAAGCAATAGAAAAAGCTGAAAGTATGACTGGTGTTGAAGCATACAATTTAGGAACAGGACATGGTTATAGTGTTTTAGATATAGTTAAAAATTTCGAAAAAGCTACTGGTGTTAAAGTAAAATATGAACTTACAGACAGAAGACCAGGAGATATAGCTGAGTGTTATGCAGATCCAACTAAAGCAGAAAAAGAATTAGGCTGGAAAGCCGAAAAAGGACTAGAGGAAATGTGCAAAGACTCATGGAGATTTACACAAAATAACAAGTAACATAAATTGACATAAAGCGCTAAATACTATATAATACGTGAGTGAAATTATAAAAGGAGGATTTTATTATGTCAGGTCATAGCAAATGGCACAATATTCAAGCAAAAAAAGGCAAAGCTGATGCAGCTAGAGGAAAAATATTTACAAAGCTAGGAAGAGAAATCTTAATAGCGGTTAAAAGTGGAGGACCTGATCCGAATACTAATTCTTCTTTAAAGGCAGTTGTTGCTAAATGTAAAGCAAATAATATGCCTAATGATACAATACAAAATTCTATAAAAAAGGCTTCAGGAGAAGGAAGCAATAAAGAATATGAAGAAATCGTTTATGAAGGATATGGACCAAATGGAGTTGCTGTTTATGTTGAAGCAAGTACAGACAACAAAAACAGAACAGCAGCAGATGTAAGACATGCTTTTGATAAATCAGGAGGAAATCTTGGAACATCAGGATGCGTTTCTTACCTTTTCAATCAAAAAGGTGTTTTAATTATAGATAAAACCACTACAAATCTTAGTGAAGATGACTTAATGATGATGGCTTTAGACAGTGGAGCTGAAGATTTTAAAGTTGAAGAAGAAGTATATGAAATTACTACTGATCCAAAAGACTTTAACAATGTTTTAGATTCATTAGAAAAAGATGGCTTACAATTCTTAGAGGCAGGAGTACAAATGGTTCCTACAACATTAGTTGATTTAGATGATGCTAGTGGTGAAAAGATGCAAAGATTAATAGATAATCTAAATGATTTAGATGATGTAATGAATGTATATTCTAATTGGAATGAATAATTGAGGAGCATACTTAATGGACAATAAAGTTGGAAAAGAGTTCAAACCTAATAGCATGGAAAAAAGTCTATTAAAAATTAATGAAGATTATGAAAAGAAAAAGAGACTTAGAAAGTATAAACTTTTAAGGTTTCTTTTATCTTTCTTTATCATTATTATTATATTGATTATCGCTATAATCTTAGGAGCTAATTATTATCTAAACTATCAATATAACAAACTAAACTATCAAGAGATTAATATAAATGATATTGCTATAAGTACTACAGGAGTTCCGGATAAATTTAGAAATATTGCAATATTTGGAATAGATAGTAATGCTGATGATTTTAATAATCAATTTAGAACAGATAGTATAATAATTGTTAGTATTAATGAAAAAGATAATACTGTAAATATGTTTTCTATATATAGAGATACCTATTTCAAGATGGAACTAGATGTAGTAGATAACAAAAAGATAGATGAGAAAAGGGTAATCTATGATAAAGTAAATCATGCTTATTATGATGGAATAGAAAATACTTTAAAAGTTATTAATACCAATATGGACTTAAACATTTCAGAATATGTTATTGGTAATTATTCTACAGTAATAGATGCAGTAGATTTCGTTGGGGGAATCGAACTTAATATTACTCAAGATGAGCTAAAATATATAAATGGATATGTTAATCATATTAATGCGACAACTAATAATAATTCACCACATGTAAAAAATGCGGGAACGCAAACTGTAAATGGTGTTCAAGCTTGTGCATATTGTAGAATTAGATACACTGAAGGTGGAGACTACAAGAGAACAGAAAGAATGAGAACTGTTTTAAATAAAATTGGAGAAAAAGTAAAAGCTTTGCCTTTAAGTCAAATCAATGAGTTTTTAAATGTTGTTCTTCCAGATATAGAAACAAATATTAAGGTAGATGATATCATAAGCATGATACCTATGGCTTTAAAGATTAATATAGGAGAATCTTTTGGATGGCCATATGAAACAGAAGGTATTTGGTTTAATAACTATGGTTCGAAAGATTTCTTTGGACCAGCAAAAACATTAGAATCAAATGTAAAAAGATTACATGTAGAATTGTTTGGACAGACTGAATATGAGGTTCCAGAAAGTGTAATTACAATAAGTAATGAAATTATAGAACGTACAGGTGTCGGCAAAGAAGAAAATAAAACCAAAGAGGAAGAAGGAGAATAGTATATGTCAAATATTAAAATTGATTTGGAACACACACTAATTAATTTTAACGAAATGATGGTTCATAGTGATGTTGTTGAAGATGTTAATAAAGAGTTAGAGGAAAAAGCTTTAGATGATACACAATTTTGTGGATGGATACATCTACCAACAAAATTAGACCAAGAAGAATTAGCTAGAATAAAAAAG
>DGSM01000133.1:1592-15508 GCA_002393975.1 Clostridiales bacterium UBA4362 | reverse complement strand
GATAGTAAGACTCATGTTGTTTTTGTAGGAAACAATTTAAGTCCAAATTATATTAATGATGTAATTCAATTAATTGAAAACAAAGATTTTTCAGTTAATGTTATTTCTAAATCAGGAACAACTACTGAACCTGCAATTGCTTTTAGAATATTTAGAGAAATACTTGAGAACAAGTATGGAATAGAAGAAGCTAGAAAAAGAATATATGTTACTACTGATAAGGAAAAAGGAGCATTAAAGAAACTAGCAACAAATGAGAAATATGAAACATTTGTTATTCCAGATGATGTAGGAGGTAGATTCTCTGTTTTAACTGCTGTAGGACTTCTTCCAATTGCAGCAAGTGGAATAAATATTGATGAATTATTAGAAGGTGCAAAAGAAGCTGAAGACAAGTATTCAGATACTTCATTAAAATATAATGAATGCTATCAATATGCTGTTGCACGCAATATGTTCTATGATAATGGTAAATCAATGGAACTTCTTGTAGCATATGAACCAAAGCTACATTACTTTATTGAATGGTGGAAACAATTATTTGGTGAATCTGAAGGAAAAGATGGTAAGGGATTATTTCCAGTAGGAGCAGAGTTTACTACTGATTTACATTCTTTAGGCCAATATATCCAAGAAGGTCAAAGACTTATGTTTGAAACTGTAATTAATATTGAACATAGTGATGTAGATTTAACTATTAACCATGATGAAAATGATTTAGATCAACTTAATTATCTTGAAGGAAAACAATTGTCATATGTAAATGATATGGCAAGAATAGGAACTATAAATGCACATGTTGATGGAGGAGTTCCAAATATAGTAATAAATGTAACAGAATTAAATGCAAAATGCATGGGAGAAATGATTTACTTCTTTGAAAAAGCTTGCGGTATGTCTGCTGAATTATTAGAAGTAAATCCATTTAATCAACCTGGCGTTGAAAAGTATAAAACTAATATGTTTAAATTATTAAATAAACCAGGATATGAGGAGAAATAATGACATTAACACAAGTTCAAGAAGAATATCTTAAAATAATGTATATTTTAGAACAAACCAAAAAGGAAATAAGAGTAACAGATATTGCAGAACGTTTAGAGAAGAGTAAAGCTAGTGTTAACTCAGCAATAAATGCTCTTAAAGAAGAAGGTGTTCTAGAATATGAACCTTATGGAAAAATTGAATTAACTGATCAAGGCAGAAAAGAAGCTAGAAAAATAGTAGAAGCTAATGACATAGTAAAACTATTTTTAACAGAAATAATAGGAATAAAAGAAGACATTGCTGATAGTGAAGCAGGAAAAATGAAAAGTGCTTTAAGTGATGATTCCATTAATAAACTTGCAAGGTATACTTATAAAACACTTGGATTAGTAGATTTGAATTGCGGATATGATATTAATAATGATAATTGTGTAAAATGTATTAGAAAAAAATAAAAGCAAATATTTAATAAAAAATATAAGCATTAATAATATTTATATAATATAAAAAAAAGCGGACCCGGAAATTCCCGGGTCCTTTTTACATGGGTTATGGTTTTGGTTGTTTTTGTTCTTCCGTTAGGTCCCAATCTGAACTAATACCTTCAAGGTAATTATTCAGATCGTAAGGAGTGACTTGCATGAATTGGTCGTATTCTTTGTCCTTCTTTGCAACAAAAGCATATACTTTGTTATCAAACTTATGTATATACTCTTCTATAGAACGATTGTGATGTTCCATTGCTGACAACATTTTATTGTTATAGTCAACAATATAGGAAACATGATATCGCTCTGTAGAAGTCATCGTGTCTGGCTTGTTATTAGCAACATAATTTAAATATGCCACCATGCTTGTCAGATAACGCTGATTTGCTACATTGTAACTCGCAAAATCGTAAGGCTTGAATTGTTCGTAGTATTCTTTACTATCAATTAAATCTTGAAGCAAAGGACTTGCTACGAAACTATCCTTATCTTGCCCTGATTCTTTGCGTTCTTGTTGTGTGAATGCTCCTACTAGGAGAGACATAAATTCATCTCTTTCATAGGCGTTTTCAACAACATTATAGGACTTAGAACGAACCTGATCATAGTCTAGAGATACTCTGATTGAAACCCAAATGTAAGTGAGCGCTGAAAATATCAAAGCGATGAACATGAGCATGCAAAGAGTGAAAATTACGAATGCGCGGGCACTTTCTCGTCTTTCATATTTCTCTTCGTAATCATACTCATAATCATAGTCATCGTCAAATGATTTCAGTTGCCTCTCATTTTGGCGTCCAGTTTGTCTATGAAGGCGTTTAATCGATCCTCCGTTTTTTCCAAACCGGATTTCAAAGTACTCTTTTTCTCCTTGGCAAAAGTCCGGACCCTATGGCCAACCTCCGAAGTCTTCTGCTGCGCATCGCTAACGATCTTTTTGGGAACATTAGCTTTTTCGGTAGCAGCTTTCTTCTTGGTGGGTGGGGCTACAGAGCGTACTTCAGTCCGCTCAGCAGTCTGGGGTTTCTTGGCGACAGCCGGCTTCTTTTCTGCCTTTTCAGGCTCAGAAACCATGGCTTCGGCAACTTCCACAGCTTTAGTGGCAATGGATGATGCCGGCTTAGCAGCTTTAGGGGCTGCGGGGGTAGTTGCATCTGTGGGTATCAAGGTATCCACGAAATGCTCGAATTCAGTTCTGTAATCGATTGTCTTTTTTTCCATGAATTCATTCCTCCATATACTTTTGCCCATGTAAAAGCAACGAAGTGTTGCAAATATATTATAACATTATTTATGTTAATTGTAAAATTGATTGTCATATCATATTTGCTCTTTTCAAAAATATAAATTTATGCTAAAATATTTAATGTGATAAAATGCCTATAGGAGTAAATAAATGAACCTTCTAATGTGTGGAAATGACAAAGTTTTTGATGGTGCACTCACTTATCTTATTTCTATTACGAACAAAACCAAAGAACCAGTTATTTGCTATATTTTTACAGCTGATTGCACTAGAATTAAAGAACAATATACACCAATTACAGATAAAAAAATAAGCATTTTAAATAAAGTCATTTCAGAAAAAAACAAGAAGAATAAAGTTATAAAAATAGATGTAACGGAAATTTATGATCAAGAATTTAAAGGATGTCCAAATGAAAGTGCTTATTGTTCACCATACACACTTTTAAGGCTTTTAGCTGATAAAGTAGAAGAAATACCTGATAAATTATTATATTTGGATATAGATATGATGGCTAATAAAGATATTAGCGAATTATATAATATAGATATTAGTGATTATGAATATGCCGCTTGTCGAGAAAAATATGGAAGTAAATTGATTAGACCTGATTATATAAATGCTGGAATGCTATTACTAAACATGAAAAAGATAAGGGAAACAGGGCTTTTTGAAAAAGGAAGAGCAAGCCTTAGAAAAAAGAAATTAATGTTTGCTGATCAAGATGCAATTTTTTGGAATACTACTAAAAAGAAAATACTTCCAAGAATATATAATGAACAAAGAAAGTTTAATTGTGATAAGACAGTGATTTGTCATTTTAGTAAGAGATTAATGCTTTGGCCTTATCCTCATACAACTAATTACAAACAATGGAATATAGAAGAAATTCATAAGTATTATCATTGTCATGCTTTTGACAAAGATTTAGAAGAATATTTAAAGATTAAAGAAAAATACAAAATATAAGGAGCTTTTATGGAAAATAACAAAACTGTTATACCCATATTTTTTACAGTAGACGATAACTACACACCATTTTTAGCAGTTGTTTTAAGTTCAATTATAGATAATTGTTCTAAAGACTATCATTATGTAATTAAAGTTTTATCTACAAATGTATCAGAAGAAAACAAGAAAAAAATTAAAACTTTCGAAAGTGAAGATTTTGAAATTGAGTTTGTAGATCTTAATGAATATGTAAATACTATTAAGGAGAAACTTTATACAAGAGACTATTATACTAGTACAACATATTTTAGACTATTTATTCCAGAGCTTTATCCACAATATGATAAAGCTATTTACCTAGATAGCGATATGGTTGTTATTGGAGATATTTCAATACTATATAATAAAAGATTAGGAAAAAACTTGATAGGAGCTGTTCCAGATCAATCTGTTTATGCTACACCTGAGTTTCAGGAATATGTTGAAAAAGTAGTTGGAGTTGATTCTTATAAAAACTACTTTAATGCAGGTATGCTACTTATGAATTTGGAGGAACTTAGAAATTTTAAATTTCAAGAAAAATTCTTATATTTACTATCGACAGTAAAATATACAGTAGCTCAAGACCAGGATTATTTAAATAGACTAACTAAAGGTAGAGTAAAATTATTAGATGATTCTTGGAATGTAATGCCACTTCCATCATTAGAAAAAAGAAGTGAAAGAGATTTAAACATTATTCATTATAATCATACATTTAAACCATGGCACTCTGATAAAATAATATATGAAGAATATTTTTGGAAATATGCCGAACAAACTAATTTTTATGAAGACATTAAGAAAATTAAAGAAACTTATTCAGATGACCAAAAATATAGTGATTCAAAAGTATTTAATCAATTAGTTAAAACATGTGAACAAGAATCATCTTGTGTTGGAGATGATAGAAGATCTAGACTTCTTTCTAGAAATAACCCTGTAACTGTTAACAAAGATCCAGAAAGGGTAAAGATTTTACAAAGAATTGAAAAGATGGAAGAAGAAGGAATATTTGATGTTGATGCAGAAGATGATCCACCAACAATTCCTTTAGAGCCAGAAGATATTGAATATATTAATAAACATTACTTTAATAGATTTAAGAGAATATTAGCCAATAGTATTGGAAAAAGATATATTAAATCATTAATAAAACATGATCTTTTAATTATAAAAAATGTTAATGGAATTGAAAATTTGAAAAAGATTAAAGGAGGAGCAATCCTTACATGTAATCATTTTAATCCATTTGATTCATTAGCTATTGAAAAAGTTTTTTTAGATCATCATATATTATGGTTTAAAAAGTTATATAAAGTAATAAGGGAAGGCAATTATACTAATTCTCCAGGAATGTATGGATTCCTTTTCAAAAATTGTGATACTTTACCATTAAGTTCAAATATGGAAACAATGGTTAAGTTTATGAAGGCGGTTGAAACAATTTTGAAGAAAGGTGATTATATTCTTATTTATCCAGAACAAAGTTTATGGTGGAATTATAAAAAACCAAAGCCTTTAAAACCAGGAGCGTTTAAGATTGCTGCTAAGAATAATGTTCCAATAATTCCTATCTTTATTACAATGAATGATTCTACTAAAATAGGAAAAGATGGTTTCCCTGTTCAAGAATATACTATTAATTTTAAGGAGCCTATTTATCCAGATCAAAATATTTCAGTAAAAGAAAGAGCTGAAAAGATGAGACTTGAAAATGCTGAAGTATGGAAAAATGTATATGAAGATTTCTATAATGTTCCTTTGAGATATAATACAAAGGAAGAGTTTATAGACAATAAAAAGGAAAAATCAAAAGAATAATATGCAAAAAACTATTTATTATTCAGATGAATTAAATGATGAATTTAGTGAAGCAAAGATTAAATCAAAGGTCATTGATGAAAACTTCAAATATGAGCGAAGCGGCCTTTGGAATCTTTGCTCATTTGTATGTCAAAATATCCTAAGTGTACCAATAAAATTAGGATATATGAAATTTAAATTACATCATAAATATGTAGGAAAGAAAGAAGCAAAAGCTTTTATTAAACAATATAAAGGTGGAATGTTTCTATATGGAAATCATACATTAGATTTTGCTGATACTTTTATCCCAAGCCAGATTTTTTATCCTAAAAGAAACTACTTAATTGTTAATGGTGAAAATGTTTCAATGAAAGGCATTAGTTGGCTGGTAGAAATGCTTGGTGCTATTCCAATACCTTCTTTTTTAAGGGGAGAAAAAATTGAAAATGGGGATGGCATTAAGGCGACTCAAAACTTTATGAATGCTATAGAAAAAAGAATTAATAAAGGATATACAATTTCAATTTATCCTGAGGCTCATATATGGCCATTTTATACAAGAATTAGAAACTTTAAAGATGTATCTTTTAAGTATCCTGTTAAATATGATATGCCTTCATTTTGTTTTACAAATACTTATCAAAAAAGAGGAACTAATAAATATAGAGTAGTTACGTATATAGATGGACCTTTTTATCCAAATAAAGAATTAAAAAACAAAAAGGAAATGCAAAAAGATTTACGAGACAGAATATATGAAACTATGGTTAAAAGAAGTAAAAATAATAATATCGAATTAATTAAATATGTAAAAAAAGAAAAATATTAAAATAATAAAAAATAAATGAATTGAGTATAAATAAAAAAAATAACACTAAAAAGTGTTATTCTTTTTTTGCAAATTTTAATTAATAAATAAATAATTTTTTAATTATAGATTTTTCAAAAATATTGTTTTTTTTATTTTGTATGGTTATGATATATATGGAGATTTTATTAAATGGAGAGTAGTGTAAAGAAAATTGATTTACGCTTAATTGAAAAACTAGATGATATTTCATCAATAGATTTAGCTAATGAATTATCTGACTTTGATGATGATGAAATAAAAATTCTATGCTATAAGCTTGATGATAAAGCTTTGGCGAGAGTTTTAGAGGAAGCGGAATTTAAAAACCAAAATAGAATAATTAAATATTTAAATAATGAAAGAATCTTAAACGTTTTTAAGTATATGTCAAAAGACGATATAGTCGACATTTTAGGCAATATCAATATTGGAACAGCAAAAGATCTTATTAACCGCATGCAAGAAGGAGACAAAACTGTTATTAGAGAACTTCTAGGATATGAAGATGATACTGCAGGTGGCTTAATGACAACAGAGTATATCGCTTTATATGATGATATGCTTGTTCATAATGTTATGCGAAGAATTAAAACTATAGCAACAGAATCAGAATATATAGATACAATATTTGTAATTAATAAAGAAAAAGAGCTTATAGGAACAGTTAATTTAAGAGATTTATTAATAGCTTCTGAGGATATGACTTTACAAAAATTATGTGACAAACATTATATTTATGTAAAACCTGAAACAGATCAAGAGGAAGTAGCGAATTTAGCTTCAAAATATGATTTGAAAGCTATACCTGTTTTAAATAGTAAACGATCAATTCTTGGAATTATTACTATCGATGATATCATGGATGTTGTAACTGAAGAGCATACAGAAGATATCTTAAAAATGGGTGGTGTGGCAGAAATTGAAGAGATTGATTCTAAAATCTCTAAGAAAATAAAGTTAAGACTTCCTTGGTTAATAGTTAATTTACTTACAGCCTTTTTAGCATCACTTACCGTAAAACATTTTGAAAGTACAATTGCACAAGTTGTAGCTCTTTCATCTATAATGAGTATAGTAACTGGAATGGGAGGAAATGCAGGGACACAAACCGTTTCCGTTATTATTAGAAATATTGCAATGGGAAAAATTAGGCTTAAAGATTCCATAAAAGTAATATTTAAGCAGTTATTTATAGATATTATAAATGGTTTAGTAATAGGAATAATAACTGGTGTAATAGTTGCAATGATTTACAAAAATAATTATTTAGGAATTATTGTTTGCTTAGCAATGATAGCAAATCTCGTTATTTCTGGATTTTTTGGAACGATAATTCCATTAGTTTTAGATAAAATGAAAATTGACCCTGCGTTGTCATCATCTATATTTTTGACAACTGCTACTGATGTTTTAGGCTTTTTTATCTTTTTAAGTTTAGCAAATATATTTTTACAATATTTAATATAAATATTTAAGGAGTACCATATGAAAAAGCATTCTATCTTAATTAAAACATTAATTATTATTACATTTTTTGTACCAATAGTAATTTTTGCTTTATCGAAATTTGTTGACGAGAATACTTTAAAGGAATTATATGAGCATACTTTTGAAAGACTAGGCATTAGTCAAAAAACGACTATCAGCAATTCTATAGCCAATAAAAAATTTGGAGACTCTGAGCACTTTTCAATAGGTGAAACAGGAGATTATACATGGGGGTCTTTTGAAGAAGTATATGAACATTGGGATAACCCATATACAGTTACTCAAGATCAATATGGTTACGATAGCCCGTTGGTAGGTTATTGTTGTTATTTAGGATGGCCTACAATAAAGTCAGCAGACTCATCATATATGTCCGATCTAGACGAAGCAGGAGGAGATCATGCATATCCTTCATGGGCTGCATATGCTGGTAGATTAGCCTTAGCAAATCATAATGGACATAAACTAAGAATAGAGTGTGAACAGGAAGCAACTTTTGGAAACCTAAATAAAGCAATAGCTTATGCGGAAAGTGGTTTAAATGAAAAATATTCAAATGGAGATATTCAAAATTTAGTTTGGAATTCCGCAGTTTGGCAAAATTATTTCCAAAATTCACCAGGCGTTATTGATGCAGGAGTTGTTGAAGGAAATTTAGGATCTGCTACACAAATTGATACGATAGGAAATGTGTCTTATCATTATCAAGGAGATTCTGTTCCATCAAGACTTGTAAGGGCACAGCAATTTGCAACATGGGCATATCAAGTTTTAGCTAATGATGGATACTTAGATTTAAAACTTACTCCAGCAAAAAAGAATGAAAATGAAGTTGATGAAAGTAAAAAATTACATGTTGAAGTAGACCAAGCTACTCTTTCATATTTAGTTGGTCCATTTCAGTTAGATTTGATTCCAAGTGAAGGAGGAAATGTTATAAATAACAATATAACAGCTGCTGGAACTGGTAATCAAACTTTAGGTGACTTTTTATATAAAGAAATGACAATGCAGAATGCTACGCAGACTTCTGCAAACACTTTTATAAAAACGCGTTTTATCATTCATGCGGAATACACCGATGGAACATTAGAAGATGTTGAAGTAAAGAGAAATGCTGATGGCACGATTGCAAAGCAAGAAGAATCTGCAAAAACAGCACAAAGAGTTGTAATTACTGATGAACAAGGTGTAGCGTTGGAATATGGCATGCCTGAGTTTGGAAAAGAATTCTATATTAAATACTATCTAACTGATGATTTAGCTAAAAATCATAATTTAAAATATATTCAACCTGAAATAAAAGCAGAGTATTTAAATGATGCGATGACTGCGGGTGGGATAAAAGAAAAGTCAATTAAAGTTTCTTATTCTATACATTATTCGCTTTGCAATACAGAAAATGATGCGGTTAATTCATATGTTAAAAAAGCGGGCTATGAAAATATGGATTTAGGAGATAGCCCCACTGGAAGCTCTCTACTTGAAGCTTTTTTCTATAGTAATGACAAAGGAAAGACTGCTAATGTTCAAGAAGGAATAGATGCACTAGTTGATATGGTTGCACATTCTAATCAAGGAGGAGAAGCTACTGTAACATGGTATGATGATTCTTGGGGAGGCTGGGATGATGTAGAACAATTATATGCTGACTATTGGGGCTATGATAGAAAAGGCAGATGCGATGGAGTATTTTTAGATGAATGTGATACTACAATTTATCATGGGGGATCTATAAGCTCTGCTCATGATAACTTTTCATTTGCTTCTGAATTTGATACATTAGATGCTTACTGGGAGTGCCTAAAATCTAATTATAAAATGTTTGTCTCTGCCAGATCAGATGAAGGAGGTAGCGGCAATGGAGATATTATTAAATATTATGCTGAAAAAATGGCAGCAAGTACAAACAATGGAGAAGAGTTTTCTGCTGACTGGATAAGGAGTCCGGAAAAGTTTTCATCAACCAATTGTGGTTGTGATGAAAATGAAACTTGTCCAGGGGAGAATGATAGCTGCTGTGGAAACGACGCATGTAAAACTTGCGATTGCTATGAACCTGCCGAATATTGTGATTGTGATGATGGTGAAGATTCTAGTTGCGATTGCGATCCATGTGATTGTTATGAACCAGAAGTGAAGTGTAGTTGTGGATGTAGTTGTAAATACAAATATACTGGAGTTCAATTATTTTTAGCCTCAACTACATATTATAGAGATTATGTAGGAGGAAATACTCAACAAGCTATAAAAATAATAAAAGGTGATGAAGATCTTGATACTGTAACAATTCCTGAATCAGAATTTACATATGAAACTGCAGATGATGCTGTCGAAGCTCTAGTAGGTAAAATAAATGATGAAATAAAAAAAGTATTAGAGAAAAGAGAAAAAGAATTGCATGATTGGTTTTATGCACATGCATGGCCTGCACTATATGTTCCATATGGAATAGAGTCATGGCCTTATACATTACCTTTTGTAGAAGAAAAACAAGAAAAGATGCAAAAAGTAATCTATAATATTCATGCTGAAAGATCATCTTCATGGGTTGGATCTGATTATGTATTAACAAAAAAAGAAATTAATGAATATTTAGGTGGAAACGTTAGTGAAAACCAACAAGGAATACCAAGTAATGCTGGAGTACAAAAAGATGATGTTTGGCAAGGTTCAGGAGTAGAAGTTACTTTAATAGATTTAGGTGTACAGTTAGCAGAACCAACTCCGCCTACTCCACCAATTCCACCAGATGAAATACCAGAGGTGCCACCACCAGTTAACCCAGGAGACCCACCACCTGAACCTACTAGAGAATCACAATATACTCCTCCTAAAGAATCACCACCTCAAAGTGGACATCAATGTGCTATTTTTGCTGCAGTAAATGAACTGCAAGTTATGGGATATGATGTTGATCCAAATGAAGCTGTACAGTGGATGGTTGACAGAGGATATTATGGAGCTGATGATTCAGGTCCTTATCCTTCACGTTATCAATGCGTTGAGTATATGCGAGACTATATATCGAAACATGAAAATACTAAATGCACTGTAGATCCAAATGATGTTGATGCATTTTTTGATAATGATTATGGTGGAGGATGGTATTTAAATGAAAGCTATCTAAGAGAGCATTTACCAGAAAATGTTAATGGACAAACTCAATATCAACCTGATAAAAAATATTCTGCTTTCCAAGTTTCTTACTTTGGAAGCAATCCTGGAATTAATAATTCGCAATCACACTATGTAACATTTAGTGAATATAGGACAAATCCTGATACTGGAAAATTTGAAGTATATGTATTAAATTCTGGAAAAAGTTGGTCATCACAATGGCTAGAATGGGATTCTATTAATGATGTATATTGGAAAAACAATGGAGTAGGCCAGGGATCTTTAGGAGAAATGAATCCAAATAATCCTCATGATGCAGGTATTATTGAGTCGAAATATATGCCAAAGTTTGTAAATAACGGAGAAGGTACAGAATGGGAATCTATGAGTGAAGAAGATTTCCAAAAAGCACACGATGAATGGGAAAAAGAATATGCTAAGTGGGAAGAAGCGAAAAAAGAGTACGACAAAGCACTTGAAGCATACAATAATTATCAAGCGGCAACTGGAGAGGGTAGCGACAATGCCAAAGCATGGGCTGCATATAATAAGGCATTATCACAATATGAAAAAGATCTAGCTACTTATAATTCTGATGTTGCAGCATGGAATGGCGGTGTCCAAGAGCCTAAAGTTGTGCAAGTTACAGTTACAGATGAAAATGGTAACTATGGATTCCAAAGATTAAATCCATTACATACTTACACAGTTCAATTTAGATATGATGGATTAGAATATATAGCGGAATTAGGAAATCCAACATCTGATGGAGAAACAACTGAAATTGCTGATGATATACAAAAAAGAATTTCTGCATATGAAATTGATATATATAATGAACAAGCATATGCAGATGATCCAAGAAAAGTATTGCAAGGCAGAGAAGAAGTAAATGATAACTTTGAAAATATAGATGCATCAAACAATAATTATTCTGGAAATCATGGAACTAACAAAGCATATGGTTGGTTTACAAAACTAAGAGGAAATGGAGCAGAGTTTTATTCACATAGTGCAGAACTTGAACCAAACGGAGGCCTTGATAATAATACAAATGCTATGAGATTTGTTGACGCATATCATGAATTCAAGAAACTAGCTGTAGAAAAAAGAAAAGTGTTTGATCAAAGCAGTATAGTAGGTATGTACAACTCTTATGATGACATAGAAAAAACAGGAGATATAACCTATGATAGTCTACTAGGTGAATTACCAGGAAGATTAGGTAATGCAAATACTAGTCTAACAGAGGGAAATGATAATCATGATAACTCATTAGATACATATAATGAGGCAGAGCATGTACGTAATTTTATAAATGATTCTTTGGTAGTTGCTAAGACTAAATTAAAGTTTCCAGATGAAAAGCCAGTAAAATTCTTCTTAGAAGATGTTGGATCAGGAAATAATGAAGATGAAAACAATAAAAAAGATGGAAATTCAGATTCGCATAATAATTATAGCCATACTGTTTGTGATGATCCATTTCCTGTTAAGGTAGGAACAAGCCCAAGAGCGATTAATGCATTATATAATAAAAAGAATAGTGGAGATGCTTTAACAATTAGAAATAGAGATCAAGCCAGAAACATTGATTATAGTTATCAAAGAAGAGAAGAAGCAAATTTAGCTATAGCAATGGATCTAGAAGCTGTTACTTTACTTATTAATGGACAAAAAGAAGTTTATGAATATGGTGATTTAGGATTAAATGAGAACAATGTTGAAGATTTTGCAAAAGTAAGTAATAGAGTCTCAAATGAATTTCAAAATTATAAGAAAAACTACTCAAGAATTATTACTGAATCTATGTATCTATATGATGGTAAGATAGTAGATAACTCAGGTGGAGAAGTTAATCCTAGAGACTTAAGCATGTTTATTACATATAAGATAGTTATAAAAAATACTAGTGAATCAGTAAATATGGATGTAGGCTATATAGTAGATCATTTTGATGCTTTCTATCTAAAATGGGATCCAAATGATCAATATAGGGTAAGATCAATAGTTGATAATCCAGAATATTATACAGCTGAAGTTACAGTAAATGATAATCAAGGTGGATCACACCCATATGCTGCTGATAAAAATAGCTTAAGTGCAGGTGGAATTCCAAATATGTATAATGAAGTGTTCATAAGTGTAGGTTCATTGGGCCCACAAAAATCGAAAACTTTGACTATTACTTTTGAACAGACAAAAGATAAATATGGAAGACTTAATATAAATCAAAACTTAGAGTCAGGGGCTTTATTAGTTGGAGATAAAAATGTTGTAGAAATAGATGGCTATTCTACATCAAATAATGACATATTCCATAGAGGATTAATAACCAGACAATCAAATATTGGTAACCTTTGTCCAGTAGATTTTTATGGAGCTGGAAATAAAGCAGGTTCTTTAAAAGATGATGTTGATGATCATACTCAAAATAGAGTTGAGATAGATACAGCAAATGCTCCAAATTTAATTATATATATTCCACCAAAAGGTTTTATACCTTGCATTAGTGGTTATACATTTGAGGATGTAAGAAATCATACAAATAACAATGCTGTTATAGGAAATGGTAAATTTAATACTAGTGATCAAGATAAAAAGGGCACTGGCGATAAAGATAAAAAAATTGCAGGAGTCACGGTAGAACTTGTTGAATTTGTAAGGCAAGTTGATCAAAACGGACTGACTTCAGGAACAAACGATTCGTATATTAAAGAAAAAATATGGGGTAGCATAACATTCCCTATGGATGGAAGTGGTTCAGACCAAAGAGTACAACCAGTATCACAAATAAACATACCACATTCATATCAAGCAAGCTATGAAAATCATAATAGATATTATAGTGGCTCAGGATCATCTCAAATTATGATGGATGTAGAGAGTGGTTACTTAAAAGTTTCATCAAGACAAGATGAAAATGGAGGTAGTTATA
>DGSM01000133.1:0-1539 GCA_002393975.1 Clostridiales bacterium UBA4362 | reverse complement strand
TAACATTGGAGAAGGAGAGTATAAGTTTGTAAATGTACCTCCAGGCAACTTTGTTGTTAGATTTATATATGGAGATACAACTCAGACTGTATTAACAAATGATTCAACTAATGAAGTTAACAATTTATTAGCTACTAAGAGCACAATTCCATTGGGAAATGTCACAGGAGATATCAATTATGAAAATCCAAAAGATGATAACTATATGTTCTTAAATGATGGTTCTGATGGATATGTAGGAAACGAAGGACTAAATGTTAAATCATATAATGGAAATGATTTTAAATCAACTATATATCAATTAAATTTAGACCAATCTACTTCTTATGAAGGAATCAATGGTTATAATGATTTCGAGAGACAAAACTTTACTAACAATGATGGAATAAGTATGACCCAAGTTAAGGACAGTGATTTATTGGCTAAATTATATTACTATGATATAAAAACAGGAGACTCTGCAAATGATGTATCAGATGCAAAAGACATTTATGCATTTAGACAAAATAGTGATAATTATGCTAAAGGATATATAAGCTCATTAACAGGAAACTTAAAACAAGACCATTATAATGCGCAATTAGAAACCTATAAAATCAGTCATAGTTCAACATATGACCCAGAAACATTTATTCCTAGATTTGAACCAGATGCTTTAGGAAATGGAGATTTAGTAGGAGAAAATCCAATTACTTTAAGAAATTATAGGAATGAGATAATGAACTCATTTGAACAAATTGGTACATATACTTCAAGTAATTCTAGACCTACTAAAGTTTCGGATAATGATTCTAGATTGGATGCCAATAGACAAGTAGAAATGCTTAAGGAATTAATGAAATATACTAGAATGGTAGCGCAAACAGGAATTATCAATTTTGAGGTTGAATATACAGAAGAGGATTGGGCAGGAAAGTATCATTCTGATAAAGAGTATGTTACTCAAGACCAAATAAATAGTGCACCTACTGGACCTAGTGATGCATATATAAAAGGGGACAGAACTAAGCATTACCATATTAGAGATTTGAACTTAGGATTAGTTCAAAGACCTGAAGCTCAAATTAGATTAAATAAAAATGCATCAAATATTAAAATTTCATTATCTAGTGGAGAGACATTATTTGATACAAGTAAAAGTGTAAATAATTTGTATTTTGCAATACATAAAGCACACACATATAAGATTAATAGTAAACGACTTCAATCGGTAAATGTTACTACGAATTCGTTAACATCTCCAGAATTAATACAAGCATATATGGATGATGAATTAATAGAAAATGCAACATTGCAAGTCAAGTATATTTATACTATTGAGAATATAGGAGAAGTTGATTATCTTGATAAGAAATTCTACTATAAAGGGGAAGAAGATGATCCTTCTAATATTAGAAATGTCTCAAGAACTAATGTTGATGAAGTTTTAGACTATGTACCAAATAGTATTAATTTTGAAGCTAATATATCCAACAGTATGGATGAGTTAAGGGTTAAAAATGTTAATGATACATTGCTTAATAGTGGATATGAAAAGTC
>DGSM01000038.1:30291-31345 GCA_002393975.1 Clostridiales bacterium UBA4362 | reverse complement strand
AAGAAATTGATTAAGTAAAAAAGAAATAGAATCTAAGATATTTAAACAAATTGAGAATATGATCTATAATAACTATATATTTTTGAGTGTGCTTTAAATTAAAGTATACTAAACTTTTCTGGTGACGATTAACTTTAGGGTAATACCCGTTCCCATCCCGAACACGGAAGTCAAGCCTAGAGTTGCCGACGATACTTGCGAGTTACCTTGCTTGGAAAATAGGTGTTGCCAGATTTTTTTTATGCTTTTTTTAATCTTTTTTATATTGATTCTTTTGACATACACTCCTTATTATTGTAAAATTAGATTGAATTTTACTTAAGGGAGATTTTTTTATGTTAGAAATAAATAATTCAATTTTAACTCTTACTGAAAAGGAAAATATTTCTTATATTCAATTTAATAAGTTACTTGAATTTCAAGATAGATTAAAACATTGCTTTACTTTAAAGACTAATAACATTGGTTTTTATAGAGAAAAACCTGAGATTAGAGAAAGAAGTTTTGAAGTACTAGCAAATGAGTTTCAGCTAAATAGTAATAAAATAATTCAACCTGTTCAAACTCATACAAGTAATATTTATTGTCTTAACAAATTTAAAAGTCCTAGTATTCCAAGTAATGATAGTTATTCTGCTAATGATTTATTAGTTTCTTATATAGATAAAGATGATCAAAGAAATGATGTTTTTCGCGATCAAGATTTTATAGATATTGATGGATTAATATCAAATGTTAATGATATATCAACTTTAGTTACTGGTGCAGATTGTATTGTTGTACTAATGTATGATCCAGTTAACAATGTATGTGCAAATATTCATTCTGGTTGGAGGGGAACTGTAAAGCATATAGTTCAAAAGGCAGTTAAAACCATGGTTGCTGAGTATAATACTAATACAAAGAATTTGATTTGTTGTATTAGTCCATTCATTAGAAAAGAATGTTTTGTTGTTAAGCAAGATGTTGTTGATATATTTATAGATGAATTAAGTTACTATACCAAAAAATATCCAATTATTTTACAAATAGAAGATGATGCTCATGGAAATAG
>DGSM01000038.1:28832-30188 GCA_002393975.1 Clostridiales bacterium UBA4362 | reverse complement strand
GTTTTAGATGAAAATATTATAGATAGTGGCCTTTGTACGAAATGTAACTCTGACTACTTCCATTCAAGAAGAGCAGAAAATGATGATGTATTTAATATAAATGGTTCATTGATGTCTTTAATTTAAGGAGTATATATGCTAGCAAAGAAACTAAAAAAAGGAGATACTATAGGAGTAGTATGTCCATCTATTGGAATAATTAATGATAGATTTGAAGATACTAAATTTGAAATTAATTCAGCTGAAAGATTCGTAAAAGAATTAGGATATAAAGTCAAATATGGTAAGCATGTTTATAGCAATACTACTTTTTATGGTGCTACAGCTAAGGAAAAAGCTGAAGACATAAATGACATGTATCGCGATAATGAAGTAAAAGCAATATTTTCACTTTGTGGAGGCGAGAATTCTAATTCAGTTTTTGAATATTTAGATTTAGATTTAATACAAGACCATAACAAAATAGTATGTGGATATAGTGATGCAACATCATATATTAATTATATTCATAGCAAAACAGGAAATATTGGATTTATTGGACCAGCATTTAAAACAATTGGTCCAGATAAAGCTGAGCCTGATTACACTCGTGATATTAAATATTGCCAAATTAATTTATTTAAACATCTAGAAAATAATGAATTATCATTAATGCAGGAAGATGATGAATCTCAAGTTATTCTTAATGGTGATGTCATAGCAACTGGAAAATTAATTGGAGGTAATCTATCATTAATTACATTAAATGCAGATTATTTAGATTTTCAAGATAAAATTTTATTTATTGAAGAACTTAGTTATGAATCTGAACCAGAAAGAGTAAGTTCTTACCTTTATAAATTAAAGCAATTAGGAATCTTCAAAAAAATCAAAGGTTTATGGATTGGTAACTATGAATCAAACATTTCTTTAGAGAAAATTGTAATGGATACAATTGGAGAAATGAACGTAAAATATCCAATAATTAAATCAAATAATTTTGGACATGGTGATAGAATAATGACTATTCCTTTAGGAGTAGAAGCTAAAATACAAAATGGAAGAATAGAATTAATAGAAGATTATTTAGAGGATTAACATGTTTGATAATTGGGAAGAATTAGAAAGCTCAATAATAGATTGTGACAAATGCAATCTTTGTAAATCAAGAAAGAATATAGTTTTCGGAACAGGTAATAAAAATGCAGATATCCTTTTTATAGGAGAAGGACCTGGAGCTGATGAAGATAGTCAAGGAATACCTTTTGTTGGAAAAGCTGGACAATTAATGAATAAAGCTTTTGATGCTTTAGAAATTACTAGAAAAAATGTTTATATTGCCAATATTGTAAAATGTAGACCACCACAAAATAGAGT
>DGSM01000038.1:0-28706 GCA_002393975.1 Clostridiales bacterium UBA4362 | reverse complement strand
AAAATAATAGTCTTTTTAGGAAGTACAGCTCTAAAAAATGTTTTAGGAAAAGATAAATCCATTACTCAAATGCGAGGAAAATGGATAGAGCAAGGAAAAATATCATATATGCCAACTTGGCACCCAGCAGCCTTGCTAAGAGATGAAAATAAAAAGATAGAATTCTTTAAGGACTTAAAATTAGTCGTTAATAAAGCAAAAGAAGATAACCTTATCTTTTAGGAGTAAAAATGTCTGAAATTGAAAATATGAAAGAATATTGCCTAAATTGCAAAAATAAACCTTGCCAAACTGGATGTCCTCTTTCAAATGATGTGCCTAATTTTATAAATGCAAATTCAATGGAAGATGCAATAGAGATTTTGTATAATACTACAATCCTTTCTTCAATATGTGGAAGAATATGTCCACATGGAAAACAATGCCAAGGAAAATGTACTAGAAATTTGACTAATAAAAAGCCAGTTAGTATTGGAGAAGTGGAAGCTGCAATTGGTGATTATGCTTTAGAAAACAATATACCAATTCCAATGGAAATAGATGAAAAGCTAATAAATAAGAAAGTTGCTGTAGTAGGTGGAGGTCCTAGTGGTCTTGTTTGTAGCAGTTTTTTAGCAAGAAAAGGTATTAAAGTTACAATATATGATAAACACGAGAAATTGGGTGGATTATTACGATATGGGATTCCTGATTTTAGATTGCCAAAAGAGATAGTAGATAAAACTATTGAAAAGATTGTTGAACAAGGAATTGAAGTAAGAACAAATCAAGAGTTAAATAAAGATTTTACAATTACAGAATTGTCTGATAAATATGATGCAGTAGTATTAGCTATAGGAGCAAATATTCATTCAAAAGCACATATAGAAAATGAAGGTTCAAGTAATGTATATGGTGCAAATGAGATGTTGGAGAGTGGAAACTATCCAGATTTTAAAGGCAAAAAAGTAGCAGTACTAGGTGGCGGAAATGTTGCTATGGATGCAGCTAGAACTATTATTAGAAAAAATGCAAAAGAAGTCTATATAATATATAGAAGAAGTGAAGAACAAATGCCAGCTGAAAAAGAAGAGATAGCATTAGCAAAAGAAGATGGTATTAAATTTTTGTTTTTAAACAATATAATTTCTGTAGAAAAAGAAAGAATAAAATGTATTAGAACAAAACTAGTGGAAAAAGAAGGAGAATCTAGACCAGTTCCAATAAATATAGAAGGAAGCGAATATGATATCCCAATGGACATAGTTGTTTTAGCAACTGGGAGCCAAACTGATAAAAATGCACTTGAAAACATAGAGTTAGATGATAGAGGATACATAAAAATAGATGAAAATCGAAAAGCTATATTGACAAATGGCTCAAAAAGTAATATATTCGCTGCAGGAGATGTTTCAGGAGATAAAGCAACTGTTGCCTTTGCCGCTCGCGGAGGTAAAGATGCTGCAGAAGAAATAATTAAATATCTAAAATAATAAAAATGGGTATAAAATAAGAAGTCTTTTCTTGTTTTATACTTTTTTATTTTATAGTGACATTTTGCTTTATTTATTGAAAAGCATATTTCCTAATGATATCATTTAAATGTTAAATTATATTTAAAGAAAGGGAACCATATGAAAAAAAGTAATAATAAAATTACGGTAATACTTTTCATTGTTTTAGCCGTTATTATAATTATGGGTATAGTAGTGGCTGCAAGCAAATCTCAAAAGGGAAAAATTGTTTCGGTATCTTCTAAAAAAGAATTAATGGAAATCTATGAAAATGATTATGAAGATATTCCAGAGCCTTTATATGAATTTTTACAATTTACTGTATTGCCATTTTATTTTCCTTTTAATTTTGCTTCTGGTAATATCTATGACTATGATGATGTAGTTTTTAATTCTTCTTCAAAAAGTCATATAGATATTCAATCATCATCAAGTGGAGCAGAGATACCAACTGCTGGATATGATACATCTGGGGCAGCTTCTAGTACCGGTTTAAGTATTCCAACAGCTACCAGAACAACTACATCTCATTCTACTACAAACATTCAAGTTGAAAATGTAGATGAAGCAGATATTAATAAAACAGATGGAAAATATATTTATTCAATAAGTAATCAAAAAGTATTGGTGACAGATGTATCTAATCCTAGCCATATGGAAGTTGTAGGAGAACTAAAACAATATGATACAAAAACACCAGTAGACTTAATATTAGATTCTGAAAATCACAAATTAGTTGTAATCTATGAAGATACAGCAACATCAAGTTATAACAGTGATACAGTGGTTACAGTTTATGACATTTCTAATATTGAGAAATTTAAAACTGAAAAAACATTTAAACTAAATGCTAAATATTATACTTCAAGAGAAACTAATGGAGTATTATATATAGTTGCTACTGGTAGTTTAAAAAGAGATAGTAAAAAAGATGAAATAGACATATCTTATAGTGAAGACAATACTTCAAAAGAAATAGATTTGAAAAACATTCAATATATAAAAGGACAAGCAGATGATTATCAAACTATAGTTGCATCTTATAAATTAGGATCTGGAAATGATATTAATGTTCATTCATATTTATTCTCTGTAAGTAATGCATATGTATCTCAAAATAATATTTATCTAACTAAAAATGGATATGATTATGGAGATGATGTTACAACAAAAGATTTATTTAAGAAACTATTTGGACCTGGTGGAGTATGGGGATTAATATTTGCATATATTAGAGATGACTATTCATATGGTAGTTCAACATATACTACACAAATAAACAAAATAGAACTTAAAGGAAATGGCGATGTTGAATATGTAAATTCAACAGAAGTCCCTGGAAAAACTTTAAATCAATTCTCTATGGATGAATATAATGGAGAACTAAGAGTTGCACTATATGAAAGTGGAGAAGGCTCAAGAATAGTAGTGTTTGATAAAGACTTAAACCAAATAGGATCTACTGATTATTATGAGAAAAATGAGCAAATGTATTCATCTAGATTTATAGGAAACAGAGCTTATTTAGTAACATATAGAAATACAGATCCACTATTTGTTATAGATTTATCAGATGGAGAAAATCCTAAACTTTTAGGAAAATTAGAGATACCAGGATATAGTACATATCTTCATCCATATGATGAAAATCATATAATTGGAATAGGAATGAATTCTGAATCAATATCTAGAAAAGATTCAAATGGAAGAGTTATAAGTACTACAACTCAAATAACAGGAATGAAGATGGCAATATTTGATGTAACAGATGTAAAAAATCCAGAACAAATTTCACAAACAATTATAGGAGATAGAACTACAACGTCTGCAGTATTACAAAATCATAAAGCACTTCTATTCTCAAAAGAAAAAGGAATTATTTGTATACCAGTTAATACTTATTCTAGAGAGTTTGCTATTGAAGATTCTACAAATGTACAAACAGTAATTAATAATTATTCAAAATATGGTTCAACATATAAAAAATCAGAAGGATACTTAGTTTATAATATAAATCTACAAGATGGATTTACTCTTAAAGGAACTGTAAAGCATGATGTTTCAGATAAATATAACAGTAGTTCTACAGATTTGTTAAGAGGATTATGGATTAATGATAATTTATTTACAATATCACAAAGTGAAATGAAAGCAAGTAGACTTTCTGATCTTAAGTTATTAGATGATTTAGATTTGACAACATATAAACACATTACAATAAAAGAAGAGCAACTAAATGATAATAAGAATGATGAAAAAAATAATTCTTCAAATACTGTAGTAGTAAACTCTAGCAACGAGACTGAGGAATAGGAGGAAATAATAATGGAAAAATATGAAAATTCAGAGTATGAAATGTTAAAAAGAACAACAGAAAATACAATTAAGAATTCTCCAGAAGAAACTAAGACAACAACAGTTAAAAATGATAGTAATAATAATTTAAAAGGTATTGTTAGCTTAGTATTAGGATTAATTACATTATTCTTACATCACTTATGGTATGTATCAATTATAACAGGAATACTAGGTATAGTATTTGGAGTTAAATCTAATATTAAAGGTAATAAAAACAAAAAAGGTAAAGCTGGAATGATTTTAAGCATAATAGGATTATCTATAATGCTTGCTGTATATGGATTATTCTCAATAATCATTATACTATCAGCATACTAAAATCTATTTTCAAGGAGATGTTATGGAAGAGAACAAAGAGAAAATTGATTCTGATTTACAAGAAGTCTTTGGTAAATATACTAGAGATAAAGATAATTTAATAAAAGTATTGGAAGAGGCCCAAAGTAAATTTGGGTATCTTCCACAAAGAGCTATGGAAGATATTGCTGAATACCTTCAGATGTCACTAGCTGAAGTATATGGAGTTGTAAGTTTTTATTCAAGATTCACAACGACACCAAAAGGAAAGTATAATATTTCGATATGTCTTGGAACGGCTTGCTTCGTTAAAGGATCACAAGCCATACTAGATCGTGCTAAAGAACGTCTAAAGATTGAAGAAGGTGGAATGACCCCAGATGGAAAATTCTCAATTGACACAGTTAGATGTGTTGGAGCATGTGGGTTAGCACCAGTATTTATGATAAATGGTGAAGTTTATGGTAAGGCAACAGTAAAGAAATTTGACGAAGTTATAGATGAATACATGAATAAAGAATAATAAAGCGGAGGATTTACTTATGACTATCGAAGAAATAGAAAATATAAGAAAAAGGAAAAGAGCTGAATTAGACCTAAGAGTTAATTCAAACTATCCTGGTGTAGAAAGACATATTTTAATATGTCATGGTACAGGTTGTACTTCTTCAAAATCTCCAAAGATTTTGGAAGAATTTAACAGAATAATAAAAGAAAGAAATATTGAGAATGTCAGAGTAATAATGACAGGTTGCTTTGGACTATGCTCAAAAGGACCTATTGTTATAATACGTCCAGATGATACCTTCTATTCAATGGTAACACCTGCAGATTGTGAAGAAATAATAGATAAACATATTATGAAGGGTGAAGTTGTTGATAGACTACTTTGTAAGGATGTTGATGGAACAATAGTACATAGACTAGATGAACTTAACTTCTATAAAAAACAAAAAAGAATTGCACTTCATAATTGCGGTGTAATAAATCCAGAAGATATTGAAGAGTATATAGCATTTGATGGATATAAAGCATTAGCTAAAGTATTAACTGAAATGAGTCAAGATGATGTTATTAATGTAATTACAGATTCTGGATTAAGAGGCCGTGGTGGAGCAGGATTCCCTACAGGTAAAAAATGGAGTTTCATGAAAACTGAAACAGATCCTGTAAAATATGTTGTATGTAATGCTGATGAAGGCGATCCTGGAGCATTTATGGATCGTTCAATCCTAGAAGGTGATCCAAATAATATTTTAGAGGCTATGACAATTTGTGGTTATGCAGTAGGAGCTTGTAGAGGATTCATTTATGTAAGAGCAGAATATCCTATAGCTGTAAAGAGATTAGAGATTGCAATTAGACAAGCTAGAGAATATGGCTTTTTAGGAGAACATATTTTAGGAACTGACTTTAGTTTCGATATAGAAATAAGACTTGGAGCAGGAGCTTTCGTTTGTGGTGAAGAAACTGCACTTCTTGAATCAATAGAAGGTAAGAGAGGACAACCAAGATTAAAACCTCCTTTCCCAGCTCATTCTGGATTATGGGGAAAACCAACTGTTATAAATAATGTTGAAACATGGGCAAATGTTCCACGTATAATATTAAATGGTGCTGAATGGTACAATTCAATAGGAACAGAAACATCTAAAGGAACAAAAGTATTTGCTTTAGGTGGAAATGTTAATAATGTTGGACTAGTTGAAGTTCCAATGGGAACTACCTTAAGAGAAATAATATTTGATATAGGTGGTGGAATTCCTAATGGAAGAAAATTCAAGGCAGCACAAACTGGAGGTCCTAGTGGTGGATGTATTCCAGAACAAAATCTAGATACTCCAATTGACTATGAAAGTTTAAAAGAGATCGGATCAATGATGGGTTCAGGTGGACTAATTGTTATGGATGATACCAAATGTATGGTTAATCTAGCTAGATTCTATCAAGACTTTATAGTAAGTGAAAGTTGTGGAAAATGTACACCTTGTAGAATAGGAACAAAGAGATTATTAGAAATCTTAACAAAGATTTGTGATGGCAATGGAACAGAAGAAGATCTAAAGAATTTGGAAGAATTATCAAATATGGTAGTTACAGCTTCTTTATGTGGATTAGGACAAACAGCACCAAATCCTATATTGTCAACACTTAAATTCTTTAGAGAAGAATATGAAGAACATGTAAGAGATAAATCATGTCGTGCTGGTGAATGCAAGAAGTTAACAAAGATAATGATTGATGAAGAAAAATGCAAAGGATGTGACTTATGTAGAAAAGCTTGTCCAGTTGAAGCAATTGAAGGTGCTCCTGGAGAAAAACATCATATAGATCAATCAAAATGTATTAAATGTAGAACTTGTGTTAACACTTGTCCATTTAAAGCAATTAGTTAAGGATAAAATTCTGAAAGGAATAAGAAAATGAGTGAAGAAAAATTAGTTAACTTAACCATAGATGGTATTCAAGTCTCTGTTCCAGAAAGTTATACAGTTTTGGAAGCAGCGAGAAAAGCAAATATTGAAATTCCAACTTTATGCTATCTAAAAGAAATAAACGAAATTGGTGCATGTAGAATGTGCTTAGTTGAAATTGAGGGAATGAGAGGATTACCAACTTCTTGTATAACAAAAGTTGCAGAAGGAATGGTAGTACATACTCATACTGATAAGGTAATGAAAACAAGAAGAACTGTTTTAGAACTTCTTCTTTCAAACCATGATAAAGATTGTTTAACTTGTAGAAGAAACGGAAGTTGCGAATTACAAAAGCTTTGTGAGAAGTTTAATATTCATGATATTAGATTTAAAGGTGAAAGAAGTAGAACCGATACAGATGACTTATCTCCATCTATTGTAAGAGATAATGGAAAATGTATACTATGTAGACGTTGCACAGCTACATGTAAAAATGTTCAAAACATATGTGCAATTGAAACAATTAATAGAGGATATGAATCTTGTATTGGAACAGCTTGTGATAAGAGCTTAAATGATGTTGATTGTATTCTTTGTGGTCAATGTATTGAATCTTGTCCAACTGGAGCACTTCATGAAAAAGATGATAGTGAAAAAGTTTGGGAAGCAATTCATGATCCAGAAAAATATGTAATAGTACAAACAGCTCCTGCAGTAAGAGTTGCAATTGGTGAAGAATTTGGAATGCCTATTGGAACAAATGCAAAAGGAAAGATGGTTACAGCTCTTAAGAGATTAGGATTTGATAAAGTATTTGATACAAATACTGGAGCTGACTTTACAATAGTTGAAGAAGCAACTGAATTTGTAGATAGACTTACAAATGGTGGAGTTCTTCCAATGATTACATCATGTTGTCCTTCATGGATAAGATTTGCAGAACTAAATTATCCTGATGATTTAGGACATTTATCTTCTTGTAAATCTCCACATCAAATGTTTGGAGCAATATTAAAATCATACTATGCTAATAAAGCAGGAATAGATCCAAATAAGATAGTTACAGTTTCTGTAATGCCATGTGTTGCTAAGAAGTATGAAGCAACTCGTGAAGAAATGGAAAACGAAAATGGTCTTAGAGATGTAGATTATGTAATTTCTACTAGAGAACTAGCACGTATGATTAAACAAAATGATATTGACTTTGCTAATTTAGAAGATAGTGAATTTGAAGATCCAATGGGAGAAGCTACTGGAGCAGCAGCTATATTTGGAGCTACTGGTGGAGTTATGGAAGCAGCTCTTCGTACCGCAGCTGATTTAGTTGAAGGAAGAGATATTCAAGAAATAAACTATGAGGCAGTACGTGGCGAAAAAGGAATTAAAGAGACTACTGTTACAGTAAATGGCAAAGAAATAAGAATATGCGTTGTATCTGGAATTAAAAATGTAAGAAAAGTTATGGATGAAGTTCATGAAGGTAAATCAAATTATGATTTCATAGAAGTTATGACTTGTCCTGGCGGTTGCATCATGGGTGGTGGACAACCTATTAAGAATAGTAAAACTAGAGCTACTGTTGATGTTAGAAAATTAAGAGCAGATGCAATATATGATATTGATGAAAAGAGTACTATTAGAAAATCTCATCAAAATCCACAAGTAAATAAGATTTATGAAGAATTTTTCGGACAATATGGAAGCAGCTTAGCTCATAAATACTTACATACACATTATTCACCTAAACAAAAATATAGATTCTAATATTAGAAGGACTAGCTAGAAATCGAATTAATAGCTAGTCTTTCTATTAAGATAGAGGAAAAAGAAAATGAAAAATAAGATACTAAAAAAAATAATTATAATGCTATTATTAGTACTTATAATATTTTTATTAATTGTATACTTTATAAAAACTATTAACTTTTCAAAAGGGGAAGGAGCTTATACAGGATATCAACTTGAATTGAAAACTAAAACTAGTCGTTCTAGTATAAGAGGGCCAATTTTTCCATATAACACAACAAGTAAAAAAAGATACAATATATCAAATAATGATGTTTTCTACTCTCCTCCTGCTGGAGAATGGTTATTAAATTATGATGTAGAGAATTCTGTTATACCGCTTTCTCGTATACTTGAAATAGTAGAACTAGGAGAAGATGAAGCTAAAATTAAAATAAAAAATAATACTTCACACTCTGGAAATAATGAAGAAGAGAGTATATATACTATTAAATATAAGGAAAAAATGAAAGTAGAGTCAAATTGGATGGTATCTGATGGCTCAACATCTCATTATGAAATCCGTATAATAAAAAAATGAAGAAAATAATTACGAATGTAGACTAATTAATAAAAAAAAGGTTGACATAACGTAAAAGTTATGTTATACTAATAATTGTAATGAGGGAGTAATCACCTATAATTTAGGAACAGATTCAACAATCGGGAAACCCTGGATTTGTTTTAAAAGATGAGACTTATTATATATAGATAAGCTATATATAATGATGTTCTCACAGTAAATAATAAATTCTAAAACTATATATAGCTAGCTATATATAGTTTTTTTGATGAAAAGGAGAATTTATTATGAGTTACTTATTATTTTTAGCTGCAGCAGCTGCTGCACAAGAACAAAGGAGAAGATCTAGAAATGCAGCTAGAAGAAGACAAGAGGAAAGAAGAAAAAAGGAAAGAGAAAATAATTCGAGTAAAGGATACTCAAGTTATGGTGAAACAATACCTTATCTTGATTGTCTAATGTATGAACTTGAAGGAGATGAAAAGCTTGCTCAATTTTTTAAAGCTTTAAAAGAAAATGCCGAAAGAGCTAGAGAAGAAAGACAAAAAGACTATAGAGAAAGTGCACAAGACATTGCAACGATGGTTGATAATTATCAAGAAGGAAGATCTCAAATAGAAAAAAAGCTTACAGATTCAGGAATTGAAGTTAAAGGAATTGACTCTAAAGGATATTCTTTAGACAACTTTAGTATTGTTTCAAAAGAAAGTACATGTGATAGATATACCTACATTTCAACGAGAGCAACTTTTAATGGATTAGAATTAACAACAGATAAATTAAATAATCCAGATTTTAAAGAAAAATATGAAGAGCAAAAAAAGAAATGTGATGAATTAAGAGTTCAAAAAGAATTAAAAGAAAAAGAGTTAAGTAGACAACAAAGTCTTTTAAAATATTTACCATTTGGTAAGCCTGATAGACGTCTTCAAATTGCAAAAATAAAAGATGAATTAAAGTCTATAGAAGAAGAATTAGCTTTAGAAGAAAAGTATAGAAAAGAAATGGAAATATTTGAATCATTTACTCCAGAACAAAGAAAAAATATCCAAATATATCTAATAGCAACAGATTATATGTCTAGAGCAATAGATTCTATAAATAAGATGGCAAGAGAATTTAGAGGTAAACTTCCTAGCATAGATGAAAAAGATATAATAGAGAAAGCATTTAATGATACTATAGCAGAATTAGGCTTAGAGGAAGCAGATATTGAAGATATATTCAGGAGAATGGATAGAGTTGCTATTAGAAGAAATAGAGGCGAATATGATGGAAAAGGAACATATTATGAATATAGATCATATGGACTTGAAGGAAGGAAAAAAGATTTAGTACACGGATTTGTAAAACATGTTTATGAAGAAGATCCAGATTTCGTAGAAAGAAATATGGAAGAAGTTTTAGAAGATGAAAAATCTAGAGATGAATAATAAACTTAAAAAGTTTTAGAATAAAATTAGAATATTATTATTAAATATTTTTTATTAATTAAATAATAAGATAATCTACAAGTATATATAGCCCCACATATATATACGATGATTATATAATCCCACAAAAAGAGCTTTCGGTTTGAAAGCTCTTTTATTTTATTATTGTTATTAATTGTTATTTATATTAATTTTCGTTTGTAAAATATTCGCTTTGTCTGTTAAGACCAAATAATTTCTTAATAGCATTAACAAATCTTCTGAATTTAGATTTAGAAACTGCATCTTCAGATCTAATACTAAGAGCAGTAGATGGATTTGTTAGTTTTTCATAAATCTTATCTAATTGTGACATCTTAGCAATATAGTAATCATTAAAGAATGAATAATTATGGCTAGTTCCAATTAAGTTAGAATAATTATATAAGCATTTACGATATTCATTAATTTGCTCAACTGTACGAATTTGATGTGTTCTTGTATCGAAGTAAGATGTAATAATTAAGTTTTGAGTATTAAAGAATGTTTTCTTTAATTCTAATTTTAAACTATTAACTGTATCAGTATATTTCTTTAACTTTTTAGCTGATAGGTCTTTAGTTTGCATTTTATTATTAATTCTAATAATTTTTTCTTCTAATTCTAATAATGTATCAAAACCTTCTTGAATTTTATAAGCTTGTTTAACACCAAATTCATCCTTGAATTTATTAAAGAATGCATCATTTGCATAAACAGTACTTTCAAATAATGTAGCATAACCTGTTAAATAACTAATTTGTTTAATTAAGTTAACTAACATTGGATAATATGAAGGACTATCTGTAGGGAAAGTTACATCATAATATTTAACTACATCACGTTTTTCGAAAGTTCCATATGATGTCATAAATTGAACTGCAGCTTCATTCATTGAATTTCCAAAAGCTCTTCCTTTAGCATATGTACATAGTCCTAATTTTCTAAGAACGCCTTTATTATCTTTAACTTCTTGGAAATGATGTATACACTCGTGAAAAGCTAGTCTTTCAACAGTATCAAATTTAAGTCCTGCTCTGAAATAGATTGAAGAATTCTTATAAAAATAGCATGCATCAGCCATTCCAACAGGCATTTGAGCTATATACATAGGTATATGACTTATTTCATTATAAAGAATATTATAACTAATTTTTAATGTTGGAAATCTAGCGTATAAGTGATTAGCTACATAACTTGCAATTTGGCTAACATTATAAGCACTTACAGGGCATACAACCTTAATTCCATTTTTCTCTAATTCGACATTTGCTGAATTCATTTATAATCTCCCTAAAATATATTCATTGTAATTATATACTAATGAAATAAAAAAAGTAACCCTTTTTTTAAATAAAAGTAAATTATATAAATGTGTCAAAAAACATAGATTTTTCAAGCACTTTGTTGTATAATATGGCTATCTTTTTTGAAAAAATTTTTAAAAAATATTACTACAAGGTTTTTTCAAAAAAACATTTAGTAAACATAAAAAAGAAAGGAGACCAATCAATGTACAATTTTAAGGCAGTTGAGAAAAAATGGCAAAAAAAATGGGATGATGAACAAACTTTTAAGGCGGTTACAGGCGAGAAAAAGCCTAAATGGTATGGACTGATCGAATTTCCATATCCTTCAGCTCAAGGTCTGCATGTAGGCCATCCTAGAAGTTATACAGCAATGGACGTAATAGCAAGAAAAAGAAGAATGCAAGGTTATAATGTTCTGTTTCCAATTGGCTTTGATGCATTTGGATTACCTGCAGAAAATTTTGCAATTAAAAACCACGTACATCCAAAAATTATTACACAGCAGAACATTGATAATTTTACCCGTCAATTAAAATCTATTGGATTTTCTTTTGATTGGTCAAGATGTATAAATACTACAGATCCAGAGTATTATAAGTGGACACAATGGATATTTATTCAATTATTCAAAAAAGGATTAGCTTATAAAACAACTATGACAATTAATTATTGTACAAGTTGTAAAGTTGGATTATCAAATGAAGAAGTTGTTAATGGAAAATGTGAAAGATGTGGTGGAGAAGTTATCCAAAAAGAAAAATCAGAATGGATGCTTAAAATCACAGAATATGCACAAAGACTTATAGATGACTTAGATGAAGTTGATTTTTTAGATAGAATAAAGGCACAACAAATAAACTGGATAGGTAGAAGTGAAGGTGCTGAAGTAGAATTCAAGATTAAAGAGTCAGATGATTCTTTAAGAGTATTTACTACTAGACCAGACACACTTTTTGGAGCAACATATATGGTTATTGCTCCAGAACATAAATTAGTTGAAAAATATAAAGATAGAATCACTAATTTTAAAGAAGTTGAAAAATATCAAAAAGAAGCAGCTAAGAAATCTGACTTCGAAAGAACAGAAATTAATAAATCTAAAACAGGTGTTGAACTAAAAGGATTAAAAGCAATTAATCCAGTAAACAATAAAGAAATACCAATTTGGATTTCAGATTATGTAATGGCTAGTTATGGAACAGGAGCAATTATGGCAGTTCCTGCTCACGATGAAAGAGATTATGCTTTTGCAAAGAAGTTTAAATTAGACATTATACCTGTTTTAAAACCAGATGATCCTGATTTTGATATTGAAAAAGAAGCATATATTGGTGATGGAATACATATTAATTCAGAATTCTTAGATGGATTAAATAAAGAAGAAGCTATAGAAAAAATAATTGCATGGCTTGAAAAAGAAAAAATTGGAGAGAAAAAGGTTAATTATAAATTAAGAGATTGGGTTTTCTCAAGACAAAGATATTGGGGAGAGCCAATTCCAATGGTTCATTGTGAAAAATGTGGATGGCAACCAATCGATGAAAAAGAATTACCTTTAACACTACCAGAAGTTAAAGAATTCGAGCCAGGAGAAGAAGGTGAATCACCACTTGCATCACATCCAGAATGGTTCGAGACCACATGTCCTAAATGTGGTGGAAAAGCTATTCGTGAAACAGATACAATGCCACAATGGGCAGGTTCTTCATGGTATTATTTAAGATATATGGATCCAGACAATAATAAAGAATTAGCTTCAAAGAAAGCTCTTAAATATTGGAATCAAGTTGATTGGTATAATGGAGGAATGGAACATACTACACTTCACCTATTATATTCAAGATTTTGGCATAAATTCTTATATGATATAGGAGTTGTTCCAACTAAAGAACCTTATGCAAAGAGAACTTCTCATGGAATGATTTTAGGACCTAATGGTGAGAAGATGAGCAAGTCAAAAGGAAATGTAATTAATCCTGATGACATGGTTAATGAATATGGTGCAGATACTTTAAGAGTTTATGAAATGTTTATGGGACCATTCGATCAAACAGCTCCATGGTCTATAGAATCAATTAGAGGCTGCTCAAAATTCTTAGATAGAATTTGGAAAATGCAAGATATGTTAGTAGATGATGATAATTATTCACCAGAGCATGAAAAAATGATGAATAAAGCAATCAAAAAAGTTACTAATGATATTGAAGAAATGAAATTCAATACTTGTGTATCTACATTTATGGAAATGGTAAATGAATTTGTAAAAGATAAAAAGATTACTAGAAAAGAATTTAGAGACTTTATGATTTTATTAAATCCATTTGCTCCTCATATTTCAGAAGAAATAAATGAAAATTCAAAATTAGGAGAACCTTTAGCATATGCTCCATGGCCTACATTTGATGAGAAGTTAACTATTGATGATATGATTAATCTTCCAATTCAAATAAATGGAAAACTAAGAGCTACAATAGATGTTGCAAAGGATTTATCTCAAGAAGAGATTAAGAAAATCGTTCATGAAAATGAAAAAGTACAAAAATTAATAGAGGACAAAAATATAGTTAAAGAAATCTATGTTCCAAATAGAATTTATAACATAGTTATTAAATAAAGAGGAAATCATGGTTAAAAAAACTAAAACAACAAACAAAAAAGAGAATACAGCTATATCAAAAACAAAAGTTAAAGATATTATAAAAAGTAAAGAAGAGTCAGAAGAAAAGCAAAGAAAAGCAAAAGCAAGAGAAAATATTGCATTTCAAATAATAGCTATATTTGGAATAATTTTATTTGCACTTGCTATAGCTCCAAAAACTCTTCAAAATGATACTTTTTATACAATTAAAATTGGACAATTAATAAGAGAAAATGGAATCGATTATGTGGATCATTATTCGTGGCATACCACAGATGATGGTTCACCACTTCCATATACATATCCACATTGGCTTTATGATGTCGGAATATCATTATTATTTGATGGTGCAGGCGGAGAAGAGGGTCATGGGTTTGATGCGATTTATTATTCAACGTGTGTATTTACGGCAATATTAGGAATAATGATTTATATTACATCTAGGAAGATAACGAAGAATGATGTCATATCGTTAGTTATTGCATTTGGACAATTGTATTTCATAAAACCATATATAGCAGCAAGGGCGCAACTTGTTACTTTTATACTATTTGCATTAACAATTTTCTTTATAGAGAAATTCTTGGAAAAACCGCGAACAATACATGTTATTGCATTACTCGTGATACCGACATTAATTGCAAATCTCCATGCAGCAGTATTTCCTTTTTACTTTGTACTATTTCTTCCTTATATTACGGAATTTGCAATAGCTCAAATTATAGATTGGCATTTAATACAAAAAATAAAGAGATTATTCTTTAAGATATCAATTGGTATTACTGAAAAAAGATTGAAAAAAGCCGAGGGTGACAAAGCTCAAAAAATTGAAGAGAGACTTAAGAAACTAAATAACCTTAAGACTACATCAGCTGAAAAAGATAAACAATTCTTAACAAGACAAAAACAAAGATTAAGCAATCCATATAAATTAAGAATTGAAAAGAATGATCATGTTCCAGCATTAGTTATTGTTATGTTAGTATGTTTGTTTACTGGTCTTATATCACCACTAAAAGATATACCATATACATATACATATAGAACAATGCAAGGAAATACTACTCAAAATATTAATGAGCATTTACCTTTAACATTAATTGATAATAAACCTGTTTTAATTTTATTAGGATCAATTATTGCAGTAGTGGCATTAACCAAAACTAAAATTAGAGCTAGAGATTTATTCTTCATAGGAGGACTTACATTACTTGCATTAATGTCTAGAAGACAAATATCTATGCTTTCATTGATAGGTGGACTATTTGTTGCAAGGCTAGCATCAGATTTGATTGTAAGATTATTCCCTAATTTATGTTCAGAAATAAAAGAGTATTCAACTACTGTGGTTGGAGAAATACTGATATTGTTATTGATAATAGCAATTAGCTATTATTTCTACAAACCAAAGCAAAATGATAAATATATTACTAGCTCATATCCAGTAGATAGCTGTACATGGATTAAAGAAAATCTAGATTATAAAAATATTAGAATCTTTAATGACTATAACTATGGAAGCTACATGCTATATAGAGATATTCCAGTATATGTTGATTCAAGATGTGATTTGTATACACCACAATTTAATGGGGATTTCAATAAAAGTACTCGTAAATGGATTGGTGGAAGTGATTACTTTACAGAGTATTTAGATGTTTCTTCTATAGCAAATTATTATGATAATGTATTTGTTAGTGAAAACATTGATTATGTTATTACTAAAAATAATTCTAAATTGAATATGCTAATAAAAAGAGATACAGATAAATATGAAAAAGTTCATTCAGATGGAGTTTTCGTTATATATCATAGATTAGGTGCAGATGAAAAAAATAATGAAAGCACTGAAAATACCGAAAAGAAAAACGAAGATACAGTTGACTTGACTAAAGTTATAGAGAACTTCTCGAAATAAGCGAAAGGTGAGTTTGAATTGAAAGAATTCGAATATATTGTAACTGAACAAGATTTAGAAAAAAGGCTTGATACTTATGTTTCAAGCCTTAATTGTGATTTATCTAGAAGTATGGCACAAAAACTAATTAAAGAAGAAAATGTTTTAGTGAATAATAAGCCTTCTAAGGAATCATATAGAATGAAATTAGGAGACAAAGTTATAGTTAGAATTGAGCCACCAAAAGAAATAGAGGTTGAAGCTCAAGATATTCCTCTGGATATTGTTTATGAAGATGATGATATTATAGTTATTAATAAATCTAAAGGAATGGTTGTACATCCTGGTAATGGAAATATGGATGGAACTTTAGTAAATGCAGTTCTAAGTCATTCTAAAGATTCTCTTTCAGGAATTGGAGGAAAGATTAGACCAGGAATCGTTCATAGACTTGATAAAGATACTTCTGGTTTGATTATAGTAGCAAAAAACGATAATGCTCATATAAATATTTCTGAACAAATAAAAAATCATGAGGTTACAAAAATATATACTTGTTTAGTAAAAGGTAATATAGAAGAAGATGAAGCAACAATCGATATGCCAATAGGAAGAGATACTCGTGATCGAAAGAAAATGGCAATAGATTCAGAAGGGAAAGAAGCGGTTACTCATTTTAAAGTTCTAAAAAGATATTATGACTATACATTATTAAGAGTTAAAATAGATACTGGTAGAACACATCAAATTAGAGTTCATATGGCTAAAATACATCATCCTGTTGTTGGTGATGAAGTTTACTCAAGTGGTAAGAATGAATTTGATGTAAAAGGTCAATTATTGCATAGTACTATTTTAGAATTTAGGCATCCTAGAACTAATGAAAAACTACACTTTGAAGCTCCTCTTCCAGAGGAATTCGAAAAGGTGCTAGAAACTTTAAATAAAAGAGGATAAGATGTTAGAAAGATTGCAAAAAGTTTTAGCTAATTCTGGTGTTGCATCAAGGAGACAATGTGAAATTTTAATTTTAGAAGGTAAAGTTAAAGTAAATGGAAAAGTAGTTACAGAATTAGGAACTAAAGTAGATGTAGAAAAAGATGTAATTGAATATAATGATTTACCAATTAATAAACAAACAAAAAAAGTATACATTTTATTAAATAAACCAATAGGATATGTTACTACTGTGAAAGATCAATTTGATAGAGATACTGTTATGGATTTGGTAAAAGTTAAAGAAAGAGTTGTTCCAGTAGGAAGGTTAGATATGTACACATCAGGGGCTCTTCTTTTATCAAATGATGGTGACTTTATAAATAAAATGACTCATCCAAGTTTTGAGATTACTAAAACTTATAATGTAACTATAGCTGGTAAAATCACGAGTGATGATGTAAAAAGACTATCTGAAGGGGTAGAGATAGATGATGAGGGAGAACCTTATATAACTAAACCTGCATTTGTTAAAATATTAAAAATTGATGAGGAAAAAAATATTTCTAGACTTCAAATTACTATCCATGAGGGAAAGAATAGAGAAGTTAGAAAAATGATAGAAGCTATTGGCAAAAAAGTTTTAGCACTTCATAGAAGCAAAATTGGAGATTTAACAGTCAAAGATATTCCACTTGGAAAATGGAAATATTTAAGTGATAAAGAATTACAAAAATTGTTTCCTTGAAAAGAGAAAAAAGTAATGATATACTATTTTTATTAAAACCTTAATAAATAATTTTAAAAAGGTATAGTCCATAGAAATTTATGGATGAATCCTAGGAAGGAAGAACAATGGTCGCAGATAATGAGATTAAGACAAAGATTTCTCCTTTTTCAGTAAGACCAGGAGAAATAAAGGTATTTGATGGAAAAGATGGCTATGTATCAATGGCACAAATCACATCAAAAATTAATCAAGGAGTAATAACAGATATACACTTTAGAATAATTGATTATATTAACAAATATGAGTTTTTAACTTCTAGACAATTATTTCAACTATTAGAAATGGATAATGTTGAAATTAAAAATCAAGATAAATTAAATAAGAAGTTAGAACAATTAGTTAAGACTAAAATTTTAACAAGATATTATTTCAAATCACATGAAGGTGAAGGAGTATATAGAATTTACTGCATGGAAAAGATGGGTAAATACTTACTTAGATCACGTGAAGAAGAATGTAAATGGCAACCAACTGACAATACAAAACCAGTTGATATGATTAAGAAAAAACTAGCAGGAAATCAATTAGTTATTAACTATCTAAGAAAAGTTTCTGCTACAAGTGGAATTAAATTAAAGCCAGAAATAATAGATAAAAATCTTAATAAAGCATTTAAACCAATTGCATGTATTACTCTTAAATATGGAAATCAAGATATTAGTTTTGCTTTCGAAGCAATTAGAAGAGAAATGGGATGGGAAGATAGCTTAGTAAAAAGAATGAATCAATGGAAGAGCTTTTATTCAAACTTTGTTCCAGGAGATTCTGGATTTATGAAGCTTCCTCAATTAGTTTTTCTTTGTGAAGATAACAAACATATGGCAGAAGTATTTAAAGTATTGGTAATGAACAATTTAGCAAATTTCTTAAATCAAAGATTTTTCTATACTACAGATTTAGCACAAAATGATGAAAGTTTAACTAAATCATTTTATGAGTTTGTAGAAGAAGACGGAAAATATAAGATTAAGAATTTGGAATCTAAATTATTAGCTTAATTAAAAAAGAGGAATTATTATAATGAGAGATAGTGTACCTAGTGCAGAAAAAATGGTAATTGCACCTGAATTCAGACCATTATATAATACGAGTGCAGCTATTATTACAGCAAGTATTATTATTATTGGCGTAGTGCTAACAATTATTATTTTAATTAAATTATCAGGAAAAAAGAATAAAGTAACTACAGTTATCTCTGTAATTTTGTATGCGTTAATGCTTGCTGGAATATCGGCTCTTACATATGCGATATATACTAAGATAGAGATTGATGATAATTGTATGATTACCGAATCTGGCAAACAAATAATAGGAGTTGTAATGGGGCCATCAACTTTTTCAAAAATGTTATTGCCTATATATATAATGTTACCAATATCATTAGTTTCATTTATTATTTCAATTGTCAAAGTAATAAAGACAATAAAAGATAAAAAAAAGATTAGTGGTGGTACGAAAATAGCAATTTTAATTTCATTTATACCATTGATTTATTTTATTATACTAAGAATTGTTGCCCCAATTGCAAATGCTATGATTTATGGGATTAATAAAGAACTAGGAAGTTGATTATAAATATTTGCTTAATTTAATATATAAAAAAGATGATCTAAATATTTAGATCATCTTTTTTACTTTATTAGTTTTATGATTTCTTATTTGAATTACTATTGTTAGTATTATAATTTACAGCAGAATCTGATGTGTTCATGAATTTGATGTCTTTATCATCTAATTTAATTGGATTATTCTCATCATCAGTATTATTTGTAGTACTCTTATGCATTCCATAAGGAGCTATAATCCTTGACTTTGCATTAGGTGTATTTGTTTCAGTAATTCCGCTTGTGAATTTTGTGAAGTTATAATCTTTAACTTTTTGTTTTTGTTTATATTTTTCAGGTAAGAAATCAAGGGTTACTAGACCATTTTCCATCTTACCTTTTATATCTTTAAGTTTAAATGCTGCTTGTTTGAATTTCATTGATTGTATCTTACCTGGTGCATAACGAGTACCTGGACCATATTTCCAATTTGCTTTTGAATCATATTTGTCTTTTGACTCATCGAAGCTTTGACCATTATTACGCCATTTCTTCTCATCACCAATTTCTTTACTCCACCATTCGTTTTCTGCAGGTGAGTTATTACCAAATACGATTTTGTTAGAACAGTTAGAAACAATTGGAGATGTTCCAAGTTCTTCTGTAGGTTTTGTTTTAAGTTGTTCCAAACTTTGTGCAGAAATAACTGTACCAATTTTATATTTTCTATAAACAGTAAATATTTCTTCTGTTTGTGGACAGATGAAATCATGGAATTCATCAATATATAAGAAATGAGGGATACGACTATTTTCGTTTCCAGGTCTTCTTAATACTGAATATTGCATTAATAGTAAGAAGAATAGACCAAAGGTTCTATGAGCATTTTGACCTAAATCACCTCTTCTAGTACTTACTAATGTAATGTCACCATTCTTTAAAACATTATCATAATTTATGTTGTGGTTTCTGTTGCATAGAATACTTTTTACACCAGGATATTTCAATAGAGAATCAAGTTCTGCTAAAGGAATAGAAGCTAAATCTTTCATCTCTTCAAGGTGTGAACTATCATGGTAGAAGTTTCTTCTAAAGAATTCAAGTTCTTGATCATATCTTTTTGCAAGATCAGCATCATTTTCTAGAATCTTGCACATTTTTTCAACTAATGAGAAATTATTTAATAATTTCATCATATCGTCCAAATTTGGAAGTTTATCATCATTTATTAAAGGATAAGCAACTTTTAATAATATAGATAAGTTCTCAATTATTTGATTTGAACGAGTAACTTTATAATGTTCTTCTGTATGTATTCCTCTAAATGCATTTAGTATAGATGTTATACAAATTGAAGTTTGTAATGGATCATCAAAAATGAATGGATTTAATCCTAAAGAATTTGATTCTTGAGGATCTATTAAATTGTAATGCATTCCATAGTTATCACAAACACTTTTTATTTTTTCTATTGTTTCGTTATCAGGAGCAAGATAGGTTAGACCTAAATCCCTGAATATTAATTTGTTTCCGCTTTCAGCGTAAATCAAGTTCTTAAAATATGATTTGAAAAGGTTAGTTTTATTATCAGCTGGTTTAATCATATTTAATGAGAAGTTTTGATTTATATAATCATTATCATATGGAGCATCTAATGCTGCTATTCCAGCTTTAAGTGCTGAATATGCTAAAGTTTTTGATTGTTGTTTATAAAAGAATTTTTTAGCAATATCTTGTGCAATCCATGGTTCAAATATAAGAGTTGTTTTACCAGAACCAGAAACACCACAAACTAATGTTGATTCAAATCTACGTTTTTCTGACAATCTAATTGTTTTACCATGCTCTTTATCAGGGCCTATAATGATTTGATCAGTGTATGAACCCCAACCAGCTTTTGTGTCTGCAAGACTAATTCCATTGTAATCTGAAATAGAATCACGTACGATTTGACTATCATTTACACTATTGTACATTTTGTGGAAGAATCCACCAAATGTTCCAAGTGGAATAGCTAATGCTATAGATGAAAGTGCTGGTCTAATTAAATAAGCAAATTCTGTTCCAATTGTTGCGTAATTAGGTAATGACAATAATCCAATCCATATTAGTTTATTAATCCATTCTGAAAGCATGCATATTGTTAAAATGTATAAACAAATACAATAAACTAAAAACCAGGATACTTTGTCATCATCTGATGCAACATACTTGGATGAGAATGCAATATTAAATGCAAAAATTATTACTAAATATGCTGCTGCATAGGCGATAGGACCCCAATAGCTGTAAGCAACTCCTGTAAAAATCATTAGTAATAATTCTGTACATCTATCTACTAAAAGAAAGACAGTAACAAGCAACAAAATGTAAGTAACAAATGTGTTACGATCTGTCTTTAAAAATTTTAAAAATTTATCTATTAAATTTACTATAGGATTAAATATCTTCATAATTAATTCCTTCCCGCTTATACCTATATTATCTAACAAAATTGATAAAAAATCAATGCTTTGAGCACATTTTGCTGCACTTGTTAATAAAATGAAAAATTAATAAAATGACAAATAAAAAACCCCTTTCGGGGTGTGCAGTAATTAAACTGCAGATGTGAGGTTTAAAGGAAATGTTTCGTTACTCTCCAGTTGATTGTTTCTCCATCTTTTAATAAGACACTGTATACACGATGGTCAGGAATACGGCCAAATTGGTATTCTTTGATCAAATCTTTATTGTTATGAATAAAACTTAATACTTCTTCTCGAGTTGTTGAATCAAGTTTACGTGTTTCATACATGAACCGGAAAAATGAGACTTTTCTAACTATGACATTAGCTGACATAAATCTAACCTCCTAATATGTTTTTAAATGTGCAACATTCATATTATAACACTTTTTGCGAAGTTTTTCAAAATAATTATTGACAAAAAAATATGAAGAGGTTATAATTAAACATGTCGTATGAATATATGACACATGCAGATGTGGCGGAATTGGTAGACGCACAGGACTTAAAATCCTGCGGACTAATACTCCGTCCCGGTTCGATTCCGGGCATCTGCACCAAATTAAGACGAGATTTTAAAATCTCGTCTTTTTTTATATAGTATTAACTTATATCGATTTATAGTTTGGCTTGATATTTTATGACTAAAGAAACAATATTACATAAAAATATCAAGAACGTAAAAAAGTTTAACTAAAGTTGAACTAAATTAGTCTTTTTATATAAAATAAATAATAATTAATTAATAATTAATATTAATATTGATATTAAATAAATAATTAATACTGCATTTCATTATATAAAAATATATAAGGAGTATGATTTTGGAAAAGAAAATATCTAAAGAAGATGTAGCAAACTATATATCTAAAGTATTTAATAATCCAGAAATACAAAAAGTAATTGCAAACTTTGCGACCTTTGGTGGTGCAAAGGGAGCTTTTGAAACCTTAGGAAATTATTTAACTAAATATTATATTTCTACATTAGATGATAGCTTAAGTAGTGCTAAAACAATCATAGATTTATATGTTGAATCATATGAAGATCCAAAAATATCATTTGACCATAATTATAGTGAATTCATGATTAGACAATGTGCAAAAACTAATACGCCTACACTCAAGGAAAGATTAAATGCCATTAAGGTAATCGCAGAAAGAAATCAAGAGAGCACTTTTTATACACATTGCTTCCCAGGAGCACTTAGACCTAGTATAGAAAAATATGGGTTAGATGCTTCTAGGGAGATGGATTTTGGTGGTGATTTAAGACTATTAGAACAATATAATAGGACAAGCTTTAAAATAGGAAAAATATGTTTTTGTGAATTATCTTCAGCTTCTCTTAGTTATGCAACGACTGCTGTTCCTGAGAGAGTATCATACGCACTAGGTGGAAGTCCTAAAACTGATCATGCAAATTCGACATATGATTTCTATTTAAAATCTTTTAAGAAAAATGTTGAAAAAATGAAAGCAGAAGGAAAATTCAAAAGTGAAGAAGAATGTGCAAGGTATGAAGAAGCAGGAATTAGAATAATTGATTTTTATTGCTCAAAGCCTACAGAAGGAATAGCTATTATTGAAGAACATGCAAGCCAAACATCTTTAGATGATCAAAAACGATTATTAATAGAATGCGCTTCAGCTTTGAAAAATAGTGCAAACCAATGTCCTTTATTAGAAAAGCAAATAGTTGAGATGGAAAAGAAAATCCGAGAGTCAACTTCATATGATGAGGCGGCAGATATTTTTGATAAGACAATTACAAGATTAAAGAGCATTTTGCCTAATTTTGAGAAAACAATTACTCGATTGATTAATGAAGGCATTACGAATTATTTAATTCAAAAGGGAGTTAAGAATTTGAAGCATGGTGGATTTGCAGATGGATATGGAAAACCATCAATTCCTAGAGAGGAAATTGCTATTGCAGAAATTCCAGCAATTAGTGATATGTACTTTAAACTTCATAGAGAAAGTCAAGAAAACTTTAAAGCGAATATAGAAAATGGAGCCCAGAATAAAGAAAAAGACTTATCAACTCTTGCTTATTTAGAAAAAGCAATGAGAACAGAGTATTCGGATATGAAAAGGGCCCCTAATAGTATAGATTATGCTTTTTTAGGAGACAAAAGTGTTATATTGTTTAACTACGGAGATACTCTTAGATTATATGGACATTCAAAAATAAGAAGTGAAAATGGTGTTCACACTTTTTCTTCTTTGAATAAGCAACAAATAAAAATAAAAATAAAGGAAAAAATCAAACATAGATTAGAAAAAGAAGAGGATATTGAAAGCATCATTAAAGAATATAGAAATTCTGATGATTATGAAGAAGATGAAGAAAAAGATATAGAGGCTTGGGCTCTTGATTGGAAAGCTTCTCAAAGGATGCAATCTATGAGATCAAAAGAATTATCAGAATTAGAACAAGAAGTTTATAGTGAAAATCCTCAAGTAAAAATAAAATGTGAATCTGGAAAATATTTTTTGATAACAGAAAAAGGAGAAATGGAATTAACTTATCAATGTATAGCAAACAGAAGGGCAAATGCACCATATAATAAGTATTTTAATGCAATAATGAATGAGATGGATAGAGACAATGGCGATAAAGAAACTGATAGAAGTTAATTGCTAGAAAAGAAAAAGGAATTAAGAAAAGGATTTGAAGAATAATCAAAGTTGACAAATTTGGAAAAATATGCTAAAATAATAATTGTAATCCTGTTGAAGAGTTTGGTTCACTCTTTGTTTTATAAAAAGGATTGATTTAAGTGAAGAAATTTTTCATGATTTTTGTTTTATGTTTTTTGTTTGCCGGAACCGCTTGTTCATCTCCTAGAGAGAGATTCTATGATGACAAGTCATCTGTTGAAGCAGTTGGAAGAGCAAAAGAGCTTAATTCCGTATTACGGACAGCCTTAGAAGAGTCAGACGAATTCGAATACGATATCGAATCAACATATGTGACAGCAGGCTATTTTGGTGGAAGAGCTGCATGCACTTTCCACGTCCTTACAACAGATGGCAAATACCTTGATATAAGGGTACATGGAGCAGAAAGACTTATCCGTATACTACATGTATACTATAGTCCATATGAGGATGAGCAAGAGGATGAAGAAATTGGCAAGTATTTCTACCATGAAAAAGAACTTTGGTGTAACTAGTTAATTACATGATTATCTATTGAGAACTTTATGATTAAGTGAACCAAACTCAGAAACAAAATAATTATTCGGAGCCTAGTGACATTCGCGATAAATCGCGAGTCACCGGGCTCTTTTCTTTTATTACATTAATATTTCTTTATTATTTGAAAAATTGACTTTGAAAAGTGGTATTAATATACTTTATTATAAGTATATTTATGATATATAGGCATAAGTATTTCACTTATGTATTTATAAATCGTTTGGAGGATCTCAAATGAATAAATTTTTCAAAGACAAGAAGAAATTACTTTTTATCATAAGTGCTATTGCAATCATATTAGTACTGATTTTAGTTAATTTTACTTCTTCTACTACTTCAAAGAGAACAGTTGAGTTCACTAGTAGAAATGATGAGATAACATATGTAAATATTAATATTAAAGCGATATTGCGAGATGAATCAAAAGTAACTGAAACATACAACGCAAATCTAATAGAGCAAAACTACATAACGCAAGCTCAAATTAATACTGCTATAACTATAACACCAGACATGATTTTTGATGAAGATGGAAAAGTTGGATCAATAACAAGTGTTGATGTAAAAAATAGTGATGATGATTCTAGTATAGCAATTGATGAAACAGATCCAAGAGCTGCAACAATTACTGCAATAAATGGACAATATGAATATGAAATTGTTTGGGATGTTGCATCAGGATTAAATAAATTTACAGTTAAATTTTATGATACGGAAGACAACGAGATTCATGCTCCAATAGAAGTTACTGAAGATACTGAGGGTAACCCTTTAAAATTTAACCAAGATATTTCATTAGATGATTATATACCAAACGAAAGTGAATTTGCTGGATTTGCTTTTAAGTCATGGCAAAAAGAAGGAGAACCTTTAAGAAGCAACCTTTCTGATTCATATTTAGGTACTACATTTACAATGGGTACAGAAGACTTAACTTTTGTTGCAATTTTTGATGGTGCCGATACTAGTTACACAGTTAACTTCTGGAAACAAAATGCAGATGGAAATCAATTATTAAGAGACCCTGATAACTATACTTTAATTGATTTGGGACCAGATGCTGCCCCTATTTCAGCAAGAGTTGGTGACACACTAACCGTTGAAGAATTACGAAGAACAGGAACTTATATTGTAGAAAAGAATGATGGTGGTGTTGGAGATACAACTAATGCATTTTATGGATATAAATTAGGATACATATATTTAGGCGATAGTGAGATTACTGAAGAAAGTATCACTGTAACAGATGGCATGGAGATTAACTACTATGTAGTAAAAATGCTATGTGTATTAACTACAACAGGAGAAGTTGGAATTGAATCAACAACACCTGCAAATCAAAGTTTAGAATTTGGTACACCTGTTACAATTAATGCTACTCTAAAAGAAGGCTACACTTGGAAACATTGGATTGACCAAGCTACTTCAAGTATTTTTACAACAAATCAAGAATTTACATTTGCTATGAATTCTGCAAGTGTAAATTTAACAGCAGTTGGAGAAGCTGAAGAATATACTATTACATTAGATCTTGATGGTGGAGAAGCAAGTTGGACAACTAAGAAATATACTGTTGAAAGTGAGGATGTTGAGTTACCTATTCCAAGAAAGCAAGGATACACTTTTGCTGGCTGGACAGGTGATGGAATTACAGATCCACAACCTTCTTATAGTGTTCCAACAGGTTCTACTGGAAATAAAAATTTTAAAGCTAATTGGACAGCAGCTGAAACAAAATATAAAGTAGTTCATTATCAACAAAAGGTAGATGGTGATCCTACTAAAACATCTACACAAGCAGAAATAAATGCTAATTTTGATAGAGTAGGAATAGTTGAATATACAGGAACTACTGGAGCGAAAGTTACAGGAATACCAAACTATTATCCTGGATTTAATACTCCAGAACCAAAAGAGATTACTTTAACTGGTAATGCAAACACTGATGTTATTAACTATTTCTATACACGTAAAAATATAACTATATCAGTTAGACCTGATGCTGGAATTATGGGTATTGAAGGTATACAAGATTCATATATATTTGGTGAACAAATATCTTTTGAAGCTACTGTAAAACCAGGTTATGAATTTGATACATGGTCAGGAATTGATGGAGCTGACACAGAAAATGGCTTAGATAACACTACTTTAACATTCCATGTTCCAGACTATAATGTTGAAATAGAAGCTAAAACTATAGCTGGAGAATATTCAATAGAATATGATTTAGATGGTGGAACACTTTCTACACCAAATCCTACAACTTATCATGTAGGAGAGTCATTTAGAATTAATAATCCTACTAAAGAAGGATATGAATTTGGTGGCTGGACAGGAACTGACTTAACAAGTCCTAAAAAAGACTTATATATCACTAATACAACATATGGTGATAAATCATATAAAGCTACATGGTTAGAAATTGGCGATTATTCTTATCAAGTAAATTATTGGTTAGAAAAAGCAAATGCTGATGCTAATACACATGATTCAACAAATTACACTAAGTCTAGTGAATCACATAGTGTTGATTTCACTGGCACTGGTACAGAAGAAGTTACAGAGAATCCAATAAATATAGATGGATATGTTACTCCAGATGCTATTAAAAAAGTAGTTTCTTCAACATCAATTACATTTGATTTTTATTATGAAAGAAACACATATGTCTTAGCTGTAAAACCAGATAAACAAGATGCGTTTACTTCTGTAACAGGAAGTGATACATATGCTTGGGGCGATAAAGTAAATATAGAAGCCAAAACTGTTTATAGACATGTTTTTGAAAGATGGGATGGAGTAGATGATTTAGAAGACTTTACAGAAAGTGCTTCATCTACACAATCTGATGCTATTGCTACATTTACAATGCCTGCAAAGAGCTTTACTATAACAGCTATTTCTGCTGAAGCAGCTCCTACTTATGATTATTTTATTAAGTATTGGTTCCAAAAAGCAAATGCTGAAGATGAACCAAATTCTAGTAACTTTGAATTAAATAATGATTATACTAGAAATGGATCAGCAGAAGCTGAATCTCCAGTTACTATTACTCCAGAAGCAATAGAATACTATACACCATTAAATGATAGTGTTACAGTAACAATTAATGAAGATGGACAAGACGTTAACATTTATTATCTAAGAACTAGATATGAAGCATTTTTTGAAGCAAATGAAGCTCATGGATTAGATCCAGAAAGAGGAATGATTCCATGGGGATATGAAATTACAATGGGTGTTACTATAAAAGGAACTGAACAATATGACCCAGATTGTAAAGGATTTAAGCAAATAGCAGGAGAGCCTGTTGAAGGAACGCTAAATAAAAACCCAATGACATTTATAATGCCTAAAGGAAATGTTTCATTCAGTTCTGTATGGGTTGAAGATTTACCAAATGAAAATGAAGTTCCAGAAAATAACACTAATCAAACAGGTACTAATGAAGCAAACGAGGTTCCTGCAAATGAGGTTCCTTTAAATAATGTTCCAGTAAATGAAGCTAATGAAGTACCAGCAAATGACGTACCTTCAAATGATGTACCTTC
>DGSM01000131.1 GCA_002393975.1 Clostridiales bacterium UBA4362 | reverse complement strand
GTCGTATCTTTTAACAATTCCACTAGAGTTTCAGTATTATCTGTTGGTACTGCATTTATTGCAGCTTGAAGTGTTTCATAATAATGGCCATTTATAACAGCAACTGCATTTGCAGGAATTTCAACCCATTGTGCATAAAGAATATTTGTACCTTCTACACTTGCAAAACTATTTTGGGTTACTAATGCTTCATCTTGGAAAGGTGTTCCTGAACCATCTAATTCAGTATTCCATCCATTAAACATATATCCATCTCTAATAAATGTATTTGCCATTAAAGCCGTTTCCACATTGAATGATAATCTTTGACTTTCAGTTGTATCTGTTCCGTCATTAGAATTAAATTCAATATCATAATATGCTTTAATCGAAAATACATTTTTTATTGAATCTCCATCAGTAAAGAAAGCTAATATACTTTGCCAGTTAGCAACTATAGCTACTAATACTAACAAAATAGCTAGCATACGAATAATAGATAATATTAAATTAGATTTTTTTGTGGGAGCAAAACGTCTTCCACCATGTCTTCTTGCCAAATCTATTCCTCTTCACTATTTTCTTCTTTAAATCTTTTTCCTTTAGATTCTCCTAAAGAAAATGCTGCTACTAATAGCACAATTATTATAGTTATCAATACTATTCTCCCTCTTGTAGTTTGGGTAGCCTTTATTGCATATCCAACTTTAGGAATTGAAAAGATATTTTTTCCATAATAATTATCCTTTGTAGTAACAATACCATCAGTGTCTTTATTAGCATCACCTTTGGTTACAAGCCCTTCTTCTGTCTTTAATACTACTCTATGAGTAGCCTTTGTTCCTCCAGGAAGTTCAAAAGCTATAATGTCTCCTTCTTTAATTTTGTCATAGCTATAATGCTTGTTAACAAAACAAAGACTTCCAACATGAACAGACGGTTCCATAGAGCCGCTTTCTACAACAGAGGGTTCAATTCCAATTATGAATAATAAAATAAATACTATTCCTATGATAAGAATTAGAGTCATCAAAGCATTTATAATTGCTTTGATGACTTTTATATAATTCTTCATTATGCTTGCCTTTTATTCTTAGAATTTTGCATATACTTCAGCTGGTGTTGTTCCAACATTGTCTATTTGGATAGCTTTTGCTACGATGTCGATATTTGGATTATCTGGAGCTGTAGCTTTTTGTTCTGCTGTTAATGTAGAAACTAAAGTAACATTATCAAATAATGTTCCTGTTTCGCTACTAGCAGCTAATGAAGTCATAGCTGTTTCTGAGCCATATGCATATACATGTGTTCTAAATTTATTAGTAGTATCAGTACTTGCCTTATCTTCCATCTCATACCATCCAGCCTTTGGAGTATATTGGAATAATTCTGCATCAACTGTTCCATCAGCATTTGAATCATATAGTGGAACTTTTACTTCTAAAAATACATAAGCTGGTGTAGTTGTAGATTGGTTTACAACCTTTGGAGCTTTTTCAACAACTGTTCCAGGATGAACTCCATTTGCAACAGTTTCATTGAATGTTTCATTTAATGCAATGTCTACATTATCTCCTAAAACAAATACGTTAGTTTTGTTATCTGTATCTGTAAAGTAAGCTATCATTCCTCCTATTAATAGTATTAATGCTAATACGATTGAGACAGCAATAATTTTCTTCTTGCTCATTGTTTTCTCCTTTCTTTTCTTTTTATTAAATTTTAAAAATTAATATCTTTTTTCTTTTCCCTGCTATAAGAAATAATAGTAATTATTAAACATATTGCAGAGATAACAAATATTATTACATAAGCATCAATTGAATCTCCTGTTTTAGGATTCTTTTTCTTTGGAGCTTCTTCTGTATCATCATCTATATAATAAATTTGTCCTGTGTTCTTTTCTGGAACTACACCCTTCCATGGATCTTCTAAAGAATAATCCGGTTCAAATCCATCTACTTGGATTGCTTCAGCAATTATTTCAAGTATAACTCTTTCATCATTAACTTTTTCTTCAGCATCCACTGGTATTTGAATTGTATCAAATAATGATAAAGTTTCATTTGCTTTAAATACTCTTTTTAAGTAATAGTATTCTCCATGTTTTTCTAAACTATTAGGAAAAGCTGTAACATAGTCTAAAAAGTTTGTACTATCATTAACATAGTCTATCTTTACTCTAAGATAGCAATCTACTCCAATGTTTAGAACTTTTGGTGAAAATGAAACCACTTCTCCTGGACTAAATGTTTTTCCTGAACTATAGCCTTTATATGTTTCGATTTTAATATCAACAGGGTTCTTTATTGCTTTTTGAGTTTGCCCTCTTACAACATTTATTCCGGAAATGCTCATTATTATAAAAAATATTGTTCCTAAAACTATCAGTCTAACTTTTAACTTTTTTATGAAATCACTCCCTTCCCTAATTGATATTAATCCCATTATAAAGACTTTTATACCATTTAATTTTATCAATCAGTGAATAAACCTTCAACTTTCCCAATAAGTCTTTAACCTCAAAGACCTTGCCATTGTTTGCAAAGGTGCTTTATTACATTTCCATTAAGTTTTCTTTATATTAATTTAATCTAGCAAATAAAAAAGAGCTTAGACTTCTATCTAAACTCTAATCAATCTTTATTCCCATCTTTTTTATCTCTTCAATTGCATTTTCATGTTCATCGTATTCATATTCAAATACGTTAAATCCAAGCTCTTTGGCAGAAGCAATATTTACTTTTCTATCATCAATAAATAAACTTTCCTCTGGTTTCAAATTGTATCTATTTAAAATGTTTTGATATATTTTCTTTTCTGGTTTTAATACCCTTTCATAACAAGAAAAAACTGTTCCATCAAATAATTGAATCATATGATAGCTATTTAAATAAACTGGAACTTCATATGGCGCATTCGAAAGAATATATAATTTATATCCATTACTTTTAAATTTATGGATTAAATCTACCATTGGTTGATTTAATTCTAAATAATTACGCCAGCAAAGCATTAATTCATGAATTTGTGCTTTTTGTTTATCTGTTTGAGTAAAAGATTTTAAGTATTCTTCAAAATCATTCTTTTGAAAGTCTCCTTTGTCATATCTTGTCCAATTAGGAGAATCAAAAGTAATACTACAAAGAAATCTATATTCTTCTTCATTATCAGTTATATCTCTTAAACAATCATAGCACTTAAATTTGAGTATTACTTGTCCTACATCAGTTATAATGTTTTTTATCATTTGTTTTTCCTTTTTATTAAAGTATCATGATAATTATATATTTAAATTTTTAAATTGTAAAATTAAATTACAAAAAAGAATATGCAAAAGAAATGAAGAATACTTCCCAATAATATTAATAAATGAAAAATAGAATGCATATACTTTTTCTTTTTTCCAATTATATAGAATACAACGCCAATAGTATATGCAATCCCTCCTCCTATTAGAAGAAGTATTCCTATTATTCCTAATTTTTGTACTAAAAGTGGAAATCTAATTACTGCACCCCACCCCATCAAAATATATGATATAAGTGAAAATTTCCTATATTTTTTTAGATCTATCGAATTTAATACAACTCCAAGAATTGCAGCTGCCCAAATCACACCAAAAATTGACCATCCCCAAGCACTACTTGTTTCTCTAATTGTGCATAATGTAAATGGAGTATAACATCCTGCAATAAGAATAAAAATTGTACAATGATCTAATATTTGTAATACCTTTTTTCCATGTAATTTTGGACTTAATCCATGATATATGCTAGACATCGTATATAGTAAAATTGAACTTACTCCATAAATACAACTAGAAACAATTCCATATGTATTATGATGAATAGCAGAGAAGACTATGCAAAGGATTAGTGCTACTATGCTCAATCCTGCTCCTACAATATGTGTTACCATATTGAAAATCTCTTCTCCCTTAGTATATGATGGTAATTCTCTGTCAGCAAGTTTTGTTCTTTTCAATAGTACCTCCTTTTTAATATTATACAAAAAAATTGAATAGTGTTCATCACTTGAACAACTATTCAACTTCTTCATTTTTTATTAAAAACCTTTATTTATTTCTTTTAATATTTTCTATTAATAATACTTTATAAAAGAATTAGTGCACTCATCATAGTTGTTGCAACTGCATTCATTAACATATGTATCATATATGATGAGAATATATTCTTAGTACGTACATAATTCAAAGATAGTACAATTCCCATTACACCATATTGGATTAAGAATAAATATTGCATTGGTGATTCTGGAAGAGATGTTATTGTTACTACATGCATTGCAGCAAATAATAATGATGAAATAATAACAAATGCAACTTTATTTTTAATAAATTTTCCTAATATTCCTCTATAGATTCCCTCTTCTACCATTGGGCCTAGTATTGTAGCAATTATAATCATAAACCATAAAGGTAGTTCCATTAATGCAGCTTGGTTTTCAGATGTTGTTTTTACTATTAATGTTAATACTATACCTGTTCCAAAATTTAATAACATTATCCAGAAAAAGCCTTTTGCTATGAAGTTATGATATGTTCCAAAATTATGTATAAATGCCTTAAAATCTCTTATAAACTCTTTTCTAAATAGAATAAATACAAAAGCTGCTAATATTAAATAGAATACAACTTCAAATAAAACTGGTTTTGCATCTGCAAAAGTTTCAAGTTGTGGAAATATTTTAGATAATAAACCATTATATACTAGTAGCCAAACGGCTAAGAATCCAATAATATATACTGGCAATTTAAATGTATTTACTGGCTCTAGCTCTGGTGGTACAGGCTTTTCGCATGGAACATCTTTTGATTTTATACAACTTATTACAAGAATAGCTATAGAAAGAATACCAAAGCTTAAAATAAGATTTAAAATGCTTAAATACTTCAAAGCCATTCTATTCTTATTAGGACCTTTAATGGTAGTAACAATCATAATAATATGTAAAACCATTTGTAAAATTACAAACTTTTTAATTACTCCCATGCCTTTAAGTGATTGATCAACTAATTCATCTGCAGATTTTCCTTGAGTATATATAGAATACAACTGTTGTTGCTCAGGATTTTTCTCACTTTCTTCTATAGCTAACTGAACTGATTCTTTTAAAGTTTCTTTATACATATCACTAGATGTTACTATACTAAATAGTGTAAAAAACAAAATAGAACCTAACAAAGATAAACTAATTAATACTATTAAGGTTATTTTTCTTGTTTTATCATTCATAGATAACTCTCCTTTATTATTACTTGAAAAAATTATAACAATAAAAAAATAATAAAAAAAGCCATGCGGAGAAATATTTTTCTCCACACGGCTGTCGGTACTATTTAAAGACTGTTCACGCAAAGAACTGCTTTCTGCGGGTTTGACTGGCTGAACATCCAATAAGGTTTACCATGATGATCCGCCTTCGTGACGAGAATATCAACACAGTCTACTTCATTGGTTTTGATCATATTGACCAATCCCTTAATCAGAGACGGGTAGTTAACCATCTGCTCAGCGATTGCCCTCTGCTTATGCTGTTCCACGTAAACACCCTCAAGTAACTTGATTGCTTCTACATCAAACTCGTTCCGTAGAGCAATTTCTTCCAATAATGCATCTTTCAATGTCATAAGCGTTCCTCCATGTAACAAAAACCGACATTGTCAACGGGTTGCAAATTATATTATAACATATTTTGCCATTTTTTGCAAATTTAGTAATTAACAACCCTTGTTCCTTCAGGCAAATTGTTCCATACCCAATCTCGATTTGCACTTGAAAGTCTAATACATTGATGGCTTTGAGGATATCCTAATCTTTTTTTCTCTAACAAACCATGTATTCCGCTTCCGCCTGGGCCTGTATAATGCATATATCTATAAATATTTTGGAAAGAAACTTGTTTTCTATAAATCTCTTTTTTCCAAGAATTATGATAATCACAGGCTTTACTATATTGATAACTACCTGTTGCACAATTCCACCTTTTAATGCATTTCCATTCTCCATTTACTCTTTCAAAAACATAAAAAGTTTGAGTATTTTTATTAATCCATACTAAATATTTAGTTTTACTTTTTACATCATGAGAATTGATAAATTTTTCTGCAGTACTCTTTGTATACTTAATGCCACCGGTCGTAATTTGTTGTAGGAAATTAAGCTTCTTATATTTTATAGTAACAACTTCTCCCTTATTTTCTCCTGTTTGAATAACACATTTGCATTCACCATCTTTACTTGCAGATTGCTTTATAACTAAGATTTTTGTACCTTTTTTAAGTTTGAATTTCTTACCACTTTCAGTTGTACCTTCTATATTTTTATCTAGAGAGGCTATATACCACATAGGTTGCACATTAGTGGTAGAGACTTTATACTTTTCTGGCACAATTAAGTTTTTAAAATATACTTTATTATTTCCATTTGCACCAGTTATATTGTAATCTTTTACTAATACTAATTCATCAGTAAGTTTTCTATAAAGGTCTGCATTTTCAAGGTTCTTTAAATCTTGTCTTTTTACTAAATATTCTTTTCCATCTATAAGAATAGTTAATGTATCACCTTCAACGGCGACAACTTTATATTTATGTTTTCCTTGCTCTATTTTCTTATCTTCACCAGTTGTTTTGTCTTTAACTATTAACGAATCTTTCTTTCCAATTTCGATTTCTAAAATAACATCTTTCTTTTGTTTAATCCATTTTTCTGCTTCTTTAAACTCTTCTTCTAATGAATTAATATGTGTTTTTTCCGAATCATCATTTTTATTCTTTTTCTTTTTCTTCTTTTTCTCTTCAGCTTCTTCTCTATCTAAGTCACTTGAATCAATAAATCTACTCTTTCTTTTCTTAGCTCCCCCTGTTTGTTCTCTAATTCCCCCAATATCTTCTGTCTCTTGTTTATTCTGCCTTTCAGCAGAAGATAATTGATCTATTGCTCGCTTAAGAAGTGACGCAGCGCCACTCAATTCTGGTCTTATAGTATTTGTAAGTAAAGATATCATAGATGCAACACTTATAGTATTTCCTGAACTATAATACTCATCTGGTAGACTAATATTAGCAGCTTTATTTAGAGAGGAATATGCATTGCTAGTTTCTCCTGC
>DGSM01000073.1 GCA_002393975.1 Clostridiales bacterium UBA4362 | reverse complement strand
TTGAAACATCTAAAATAACTTGCATAGCATTTTGCATTGCTACTGCTTGCTGTTTTTTATGTTCTGTTAAGAATGGTTGAAGATCCATTGGACCAACAGCAATAGGATTATTTTTGTCTAATAAAGAATGTTCTGGATGATATGCTCCAACAAAAGCTTTGGCTTTGTCATCCTCTAATAATTCAATATTTTCAATAGCATGTGATGTAATGAAACCATCTTGCATAACAGCAAGTGGAAGCATAACATCTTTATGCTCTGCAATTCTATGAGCCATTAAAAGGTTATCATATGCTTCTTGGTTTGTTTCTGAGAAAAGCATAATCCATCCAGCATCTCTAATAGCCATTGCATCAGTATGATCTGAGTGAATATTTAATGGTCCAGAAATAGCTCTATCAACTAATGAAATAACTATTGGAAGTCTTGAACTTGAAGCTATTTGAATCATTTCCCACATGTATTCTAGTCCATTAGCTGAAGTAGCTGTCATAGCTCTAGCTCCTGCAGCTTCAGCACCAATACATGCACTCATAGCACTATGTTCACTTTCAACTGGAACAAATTCTGTATCAACTTCACCATTTGCTACATATGTTGAAAAATATTGAGGAATCTCAGTAGATGGTGTAATTGGGAATGCAGCAACAACATCTGGGTTAATTTGTTTCATAGCATATGCTGCAGCTTCATTACCACTTAGTCTTTCTCTAATACTCATACTATTTACCCTCCTCTTCCATAGTTATTGCTTTGAAAGGACAAGCTTTTGCACAAATACCGCATCCTTTACAATAATCATAATTAAACTCGCCTCTGCAAAGGTCTTTTCCAACAGGAATTGCATCTTCAGGACAAACTGGGAAACATAGTCCACATTGTTTGCAAAGTTCACTATGATAGATTGGTTTCATACTTCTCCAATCTCCAGTTTTAAACTCTTTAGAATTTCCTGCATCATATATTGTTCCACCAGGGGTCATATCTTCCCATGGTGTATCTTTATCTATATTCATAAACTCTCCTCCAATCCTATTGAACTTTCTGTAATCTCTCTAAAGCTAATGTTAATGCCTTCATATTACCATCAATAACTTCAGGTTTCTTAGCAAATTTATGCTTAAATGATCCTTCCATATCTTTGATAAAGTCTTCTTCAGGAATTAACTCTGTAACTTTAACAATTGCAGCTAGCATTGGTGTATTAGGGAAATATTTGCCTAAAGCTTCTTCTGATACGCTTCTTGCATCTATTGTATAGACACTTCCTTCATAACCATTTAATAATGGTTTTATTTCATCAATAGTTTTTGTTGTGTTAATAACTATTGCACCATCTGCTTTAAGTCCTGCAGTAACATTAACAGTCTTAAGTAGAGTATCATCAACTACTACTACATAGTCTGGTTCATAAATATTGCTATGAACTTTGATAGGATTCTTACTGATTCTATTATAAGCAGTAATAGGCGCACCCATTCTTTCAGGTCCATACTCTGGGAATCCTTGAACGTAGCTACCTGTATTAAATGCTGAATCAGCTAAAAGTAAAGAAGCAGTTTTTGTTCCTTGGCCTCCTCTACCATGCCATCTGATTTCTAACAAATCTCTCATTAAATGCCTCCTTGGTAAAAATTTTTATAAAAATTTTTGTTCTTAATTAGTATATATTTAAAAAAATTAAAAATCAATTTATTTCACACAACATTTTTCGACAAATTTAAACAATTTTCGACAATTTTCGACATTAATTCAAAGCATAAAAAAGAGGGCCTTTACCAGGCCCTCCCATATACTGCAATAAATAAAAATATTAACGTGTTTTTGTTACAACACCACTTACCGGATCAATATACTTATCACCATAATAGTTCACCCAACCGGTTTGCATTCTCCCATCAGGCTTAATGTAATACATCATACTTCCATCGCTTGATGCAATATAAGTATTAGTAAGCATATTACCATTATAGATATCGAAGAAATACCAATATCCATCGATGAACTGCCAACCCGTTAGCATATCACCATTACCATTGTAAGTGTTTAAGTAATACCATTGACCATTGTACTCAAGCCAGCCAGTATCCATCCACCCATTTTTGTCAAAGTAATACCAGCGGCCATTAATCAGATGCCATTTATTCTTTACTAACTGGCCATCACTTTCATAATAGCACCATCTGTCATTAACTTTCTCCCATCCTATTTTATAGACTTTATAAGGTCCATATGGATAGTAACGAATTGAATAACTGCTAGGTCTTGTAGTGCTTACATCTTCATCATATAAATCATCCCAATAGTCAAAATAGTCAGACTCTGCAAATTCTGATGAATCAAGCTGTTTTGTATAGCCAGATTTCGGAACTGCTTTTACTCTGAAGTAGACATCATCTTCTCCAAAGTAATACTCTGCCTTTAAGTTATTTGAAAAATCATATGATGTTTTCGTAAGTCCGGTCTCAACAGTAACTTTGTTTGATCCTTTACAAAGTTGAATTGTGTAAGTTGCTTTGTTCCCGACTCCATCCCACCTTGCTCTTCCAGGATGATCTTCATCCCAATAAAGGTTGTCAGGTGAGTCAAGATCGCCATGGATTATGTATTTGATTTTGACACTTAACTGTCCTTGATCAATAAACTTAAAATCACTACACTCTCCATTAGTTACTTGAATCTTGCTTTTCTTGATGTCATCCTTGAAAAAGTACCCTTCATTGGTGTCCAATTTAATTGTGACATAGGTTGTATCTCCTGGATCACAATCAGACACATTCTTGCTCCAAAGGCTAGAGTCTGAAACAATAAAACACCCTGAAGTATTGCACCTTACCATAGGATTACTTCCACTAGAGGTCTTCTCTTCTACACTGATTTTGATTGTCGAAATCTGTGTTGCTGCGTATACCTTTGTTGGATAAAGGCTCAAACCAATCAGCAGAAAAGACAAAAACATTCCAACAAGTAACCTTTTGGCATTTTTCATATTGCTCCCTTCTTCGGCAATTACGCCCTACAGAAACAAAAGAGTTACAACTAAGATTATATATCATACTAGTGATTATGTCAACAAAATAAGCTATCCACCTTAAGGATAGCTTATTTATATATAAATAATATTTATATGTTATATGTTATATGTTATATTCTATATTTTATATTTTATATTTTATATTTTGTATTATTCATTATTGATTATTTATTAATAATTAATAATAAATTAATTAATTCCTGCAAATATTGTA
>DGSM01000125.1:32537-36691 GCA_002393975.1 Clostridiales bacterium UBA4362 | reverse complement strand
AATTTTGATTCACTTAATTTTGCAAGACTTGCTTTGTTCTTTTCATCTAGTTTATTCATTGCTTTAACCATAAAGAAAATAACTAGAGCAACGATAAAGAAATTAATGATTGCTGAAATGAAGTTACCATATGTAAGTTCAGCTTCTCCAACTTTAACTGATAGATCAGCAAAGTTTACGTTTTTAGTAGCAATAGAAATTAGAGGAGTGATAAGGTCGTTTACTAGAGAAGTTACAATTGCTTGAAAAGCTCCACCTATGATAACGCCGACAGCTAAGTCCATTACGTTTCCTCTACTGATAAATTTTTTGAATTCTTCTAACATTTTTTAGTCTCCTTTTTTGTTATAAATCTATAAATAATATACTATATTTTGGGCTGAAAATCAATATATACAAGCGAAATAAGAAGAGCGGTCTTAAGCTTTGAAAAAATGCTTAAAAACATTGACATAATTGACTATAAATGATACAATAACTATTGTTATAAAAATGCACTATTATGCACTTTTGTGGCAGAATAGCAAAGAAAAGGAGGTGAAATTTAAGTGCCAACAATTAATCAATTAGTAAGAAAAGGAAGACAAACTTCTAAATCAAAGTCTGTAAGCCCTGCTCTACAACATGGATTTAATTCAATGAAGAACAAACAAACAAATGCAAGATCTCCTCAAAAGAGAGGCGTTTGTACAGTTGTTAAAACTGTTACACCTAAGAAACCTAACTCAGCTCTTCGTAAAGTTGCCAGAGTAAGACTTTCTAATGGTTATGAAGTAACATCTTATATTCCAGGTATCGGACATAATCTTCAAGAGCATAGTGTTGTTCTAATTAGAGGAGGAAGAGTAAAAGACCTTCCAGGTGTTAGATATCACATTATAAGAGGAACATTGGATACTGCCGGCGTTAAAGATAGAATGCAAGGTAGATCTAAGTACGGAGCAAAGAAAGCTAAGAAAGATTAATTTTAGTGAGCTTCGATTTAGTGCAATATAATTGATTATTTAGATTAGTACTTAAATTTTCAAGATAGATTGCGCTTATCTAAAAGCAAAACTTTTAGAGTACCTATGATGAGTTTTTATTCATCAAAATTTAAAAAGGAGGGAAGAAAAGTGCCAAGAAAAGGATTTATAGCAAAAAGAGATGTTTTAGCAGATCCAATTTACAATAGCAAAGTAGTAACAAAGTTAATCAACAATGTTATGCTTAGCGGTAAAAAGACAGTTGCTCAAACAATCGTTTATGATGCTTTTGACATTATCAAAGAGAAAACTGGAAACGAACCTCTTGAGGTTTTCCAAGAAGCATTAAACAATGTAATGCCATCTCTTGAAGTTAAAGCAAGACGTGTTGGTGGAGCAACATATCAGGTTCCTTTAGAGATTAGACCTGAAAGACGCCAAACACTTGGATTAAGATGGTTAGTTATTTATGCTAGAACCAGAAATGAAAAGACTATGTCTGAGAGATTAGCAGCTGAAATCATGGATGCAACTCAAGGAAATGGTGGAGCATTTAAGAGAAAAGAAGAAATGCACAGAATGGCAGAAGCAAACAAAGCTTTCGCACATTACAAATTTTAATTTTATTTTTAGAGAAAAATCTTTATACTTTTTATTTAATTTTTTATTTTTAAAACTTATGAAGATAGAGAGGAGAAATAGATGGCAGATGCCGGTAGTACTAAAAGAGAGTTCTCTTTAGAGAACACAAGAAATATAGGAATCATGGCTCACATCGATGCTGGTAAAACAACTACCACTGAAAGAATGCTTTACTATACAGGTAGAGTTCACAAAATAGGTGAGGTTCATGAAGGACAAGCTACTATGGACTGGATGGTTCAAGAGCAAGAAAGAGGTATAACAATTACTTCTGCTGCTACAACATGCCATTGGAAAGGTCATAGAATAAACATTATCGATACTCCTGGTCACGTTGACTTCACTGTTGAGGTTGAAAGATCTTTAAGAGTACTTGATGGTGCTGTATTAGTATTGGCTGCTAAAGGTGGTGTTCAACCACAATCAGAAACTGTTTGGAGACAAGCAAACAAATATGGTGTTCCAAGAATAGTATATGTTAACAAAATGGACATCGTAGGTGCTGATTTCTATGTTTGTATAGATCAGATGAGAGACAGACTTAAATGTCATCCAGTTCCTATTCAAATACCAGTAGGAGCTGAAGATAATTTCCAAGGTGTTGTTGATTTAGTTAAGATGAAAGCTTATATTCAATCAAATGAAGACCTAGGAAAAGAAGTTAAAGAAGAAGAAATTCCAGCTGAACTATTAGAAAAAGCTGAACAATATAGAGCTGAAATGATAGAAGCAGCTGCAGAACAAGATGACGAGTTAATGGAAAAATATCTTGAAGGAGAAGAATTAACTGAGGAAGAGATCAAGAAAGGTCTTAGAATCGGTACTTTAAATAACAGTATTATTCCTATGACTTGTGGTACATCTTATAGAAACAAAGGTGTTCAAGAATTACTTGATGCTATAGTTGATTATTTACCATCTCCTATTGACATCCCTGATGTTAAAGGAACAGATGAAGAAGGAAATGAAGTTGAAAGAAAGACATCTGATAATGAACCATTCTCAGCATTAGCTTTCAAAATCGCAACTGACCCATTTGTTGGTAAATTATGCTTTATCAGAGTTTATTCTGGAACATGTACAGCAGGAACTACAATTTACAATTCAACAAAGCAAACAAAGGATAGATTAGGAAGAATCCTATTAATGCATGCTAACCATAGAGAAGATATTGACAAGATTTATGCTGGAGATATCTGTGCTGTTGTTGGACTTAAAGAAGTAGGAACTGGAGACACATTATGCGATCCAGCTCATCCTGTTATATTAGAGAATATGGAATTCCCTGAGCCAGTTATTAATATTGCTATCGAACCTAAGGATAAAGCTAATAGCGAAAAATTAGGTATAGCTTTAGCAAAACTAGCTGAGGAAGATCCTACATTCAAAACTTGGACTGATCAAGAAACAGGTCAAACAATTATCGCAGGTATGGGAGAGCTTCACTTAGATATCATCGTTGATAGATTAAAGAGAGAGTTCAAAGTAGAATGCGAAGTTGGTAAACCACAAGTTTCTTATAAAGAGACAATTAGAAAGAAAGTTAGAGTACAAGGAAAATTCGTACGTCAATCAGGTGGACATGGTCAATATGGTGATGTATGGTTTGAAATGGAACCATTAGAAGCGGGTTCTGGAATTCAATTCGAAAATAAAATTGTTGGTGGTGCTGTTCCTAAGGAATTCATTAAACCAACTGAGGATGGAATGAGAGAAGCAGCTATGAATGGTATTCTAGCAGGATATCCAGTTATCGATTTCAAATGTACATTAGTTGATGGTTCATACCATGAGGTTGACTCATCAGAAATGGCATTCAAAGTTGCAGCATCTATGGCTTTCAAAGAGGGTTGTAGACAAGGACAATCAGTTCTTCTAGAACCTATCATGAAAGTTGATGTTACTGTACCAGAAGAATACATGGGAGACGTTATTGGTGATATCAATGCAAGACGTGGTAGAATGGAAGGTATGGAAGCAGAAAGCGGAAATCAAGTAATACATGGAATGATTCCATTATCAGAGATGTTCGGATATGCAACAGACTTACGTTCTAAAACACAAGGTAGAGGAAATTACTCTATGGAGCCTTCTCACTATGAAGAAGTTCCTAAGTCAATTCTAGATCAAATTGTTACTTCTAGAAGCAAAAAAGATAATTAATTCTACAAACAAAATATAATTTTAAAAGCCTTGCATTTTTAGAAGAAATAAGATAAAATGAAGATGCTTAAAAAGGCTAATAATCGTTATTAATTTTAATAAAATAAATTAAGAATTTTAAGGAGGAAACTTAAATGGCAAAGGCAAAATTTGACAGATCAAAGCCACACGCAAATATTGGTACCATTGGTCACGTTGATCATGGTAAAACAACCCTTACAGCTGCTATTACAAAATACTTAAGCTTAAAGGGACAAGCTCAATTCGAAGCATACGATCAAATCGATGGTGCTCCAGAAGAAAGAGCAAGAGGAATCACAATTAATACAGCACACGTTGAGTATGAAACTGATAAGAGACACTATGCTCACGTTGACTGTCCAG
>DGSM01000125.1:0-32434 GCA_002393975.1 Clostridiales bacterium UBA4362 | reverse complement strand
GCACAAATGGATGGAGCAATACTAGTTGTATCAGCTGCTGATGGTCCTATGCCTCAAACAAGAGAGCATATACTATTAGCTCGTCAAGTTGGTGTTCAATATATCGTTGTTTTCATGAACAAATGTGATATGGTTGATGATCCAGAATTACTTGAATTAGTAGAAATGGATATCAGAGACTTATTATCAAGCTATGATTTCCCTGGTGATGATATTCCAATCATCAAAGGAAGCGCTTTAAAAGCATTAGAAGCAGATGATCCAAATGATGATGCTTTCAAACCAATCCAAGAATTACTAGATGCAGTTGATTCATACATCCCAACACCAGACAGAGCTACTGATCAACCATTCTTAATGCCTATCGAAGATACAATGACTATTTCTGGTCGTGGTACTGTTGTTACAGGTAGAGTTGAAAGAGGTGTTCTAAAGGTTAACGAGGAAGTTGAAATCGTTGGTCTATCAAAAGAAAGCAGAAAAACTGTTGTTACTGGACTTGAGATGTTCAGAAAAACTCTTGATGAAGCAGAAGCTGGTGATAACATCGGTGCTCTATTAAGAGGTATTGATAGAAAAGATGTTGAAAGAGGACAAGTTCTTGCAAAACCAGGAACAATTCATCCACATACTAAATTTAAAGGACAAGTTTATGTTCTTAAAGCAGAGGAAGGTGGACGTCATACAGCATTCTTCGATGGATACAGACCACAATTCTATTTCAGAACAACTGATGTTACTGGTAGAATCGATCTTCCAGAAGGAACAAAAATGGTTATGCCTGGAGATAACACAGAAATGACTGTTGAATTAATCACTCCAATCGCTATTGAGAAGGGATTAAGATTCGCTATCCGTGAAGGTGGTAGAACAGTTGGATCAGGTGTTGTTACAGAAGTTATCGAGTAATAATAATTATAAAAAAGCAAGGGTTACCTTGCTTTTTTTGTGCTTTATTATTAATATATATATATACTTATAGGAGGTTGTTATTTATGTTTTTTCAAAGTGAAACGGGGAAAAGCAAAGCTATAATTATGCTCATTACAATAATTATTGTTGTTTGTATTGCATTATTGGTATTTTTTACTTTTAAAAATAGATATTCTAATAATGAAGTTAATAAAGAAGTTATAGTTCAAGTAAAAAGAATTGACAATTCAAATAATGAGGAAGCTACTATAATAGAAACTAAGGCTGATACTAATAAACATAGTGAAATTAAATTAAAAGATAATAATAAAATTGAATTGTATGGAGAAGAAGCTAATGATATTAGAATAATCGATATAAAAGATTCTAGTGTTTCCATATCAAGAACAAAAATAATAATTGAAGATAATGGAGAAACCTCTAAAGAAGAAATTAAAGACATAAAATATGGTGAAAGAATTCCAATAAGTATTAATGAGGATAAAAGAAGCACACCAGTGCCTACTAGCCAACCCAGATATGATTATTATGTAGTTATTAGTAAAAAATAGTAAAATGTATCTTAAATTTCATAGAAATATATTGACACATACCTACAAAGCTTGTATAATAGATAGGTAGACTTAAGGAGACTTAAGAATCCCATACGTAAGTAGTGGATACTGGAAGGAGGGGATAGAAGTGAGCGAAATTAAAGTTAATAATGGTAATATAGAAGATGCCTTAAAGAGATTTAAGAGACAATGCGCTAGAAATGGCGTGCTTCAAGAAGTACGTAAGCGTGAATGCTATGAAAAACCAAGCGTTAAAAGAAAAAAGAAATCAGAGGCAGCTAGGAAAAGAAAGTTTTAATATAATATAAATGGGTTTTGATTTATCAAAATCCATTTATTTTTTTTTCTAAAATATGTTATTATATTATGCATAGGAGGAAAGACTATTGAAATTTACTGTATTGAATTCTAATAAATTTAAAACTAATCTATGCTGTGTTTTTCTAGCAGTTCCATTAACTGAAGATAGAGTTACAAAAACAGCCCTTATTCCAAGTTTACTTAGAAGAGGAACTAATAATCTTACAAGTCAACTAGAGATAAATAAAAGACTTGAGGAAATGTATGGAGCTTCAATTAGTTATGGAATAGAAAAAGAAGCTGACTATGAAGTATTAAAGTTCTATTTGGAAGTTATTAATGATGACTTGCTTCCTGAAAAAAGAGCTTTAACTAAAGAAGGATTAGATTTATTAGTAGATATTATATTTAATCCATATCTTGAAAAAGATTCAAATGGAGAATCTATATTTTGCAAACAATATGTGAATCAAGAAAAAGACAATTTAATAAAAGTAATAGAAAGCAGAAAAGATAATAAAGCGAACTATGCGGCAAACCGTATGGTGGAAGAAATGTATCAAGGCGAAGCCTATGGTATTTATAAATTTGGAAAAATAGAGGATTTAAAATCTATTAATGAAAAGAATTTATATGAGTTTTATAAGGAATTGATTTCTATTGCTAAAATAAGCGTTTATGTTGTTGGAGATGTGAATAAAGATTCTCTAGAAGGAGATTTTAGAAAGTCTTTAGAAAGTTTAGGAGTTAATCCTGAAAGCAGCTTTGAGAAAGTAAATATGAGACATACTCCAAGAACTAATCCTAAAGTAGTTAATGAAAAAATGGATGTTTCTCAAGGTAACCTTATTATTGGACTAGATGTGAATTCTAATAAAACCAATGAAGAAATCATCATGTATAATGCTATTTTAGGAACAGGAGCTAATTCGAAACTATTCCAAAATGTTAGAGAAAAAGCGAGTCTAGCATATAGTGCTGGATCTAAATATTTCCGTAGAAAAAATATGATAATGATTAAAACAGGAATTGAGATTAGCAATTATGAAAAAACATTAGCAATAATTGAAGAACAATTAGAAAATATCAAAAATGGAGAAATTACAGAGCAAGAACTTGAATCTGCAAGACAATTGATTACTTCAACATCAAAATTAATACCTGAATCTGGAGAAAATTTAGTAACTTATTATTATGATAAAGAAATGAATGATGAAGAACCAGATTTAGAAAAGTTTATTGATAATATTCAAAAAGTAAAAATTGAAGATATAGTTGATGTTGCAAAAGATGTTTCAGTAGATACTATATATTTTTTGAGAGATTAATGGAGAAGATAAATGCAAGTTTTTGAAGATAAAAGAATAAGAGAGAAAGTTTATGTTGAAGAACTTCCTAATAAAATGCAAATAATGGTTGTTCCAAAACGTGAAACACAAAATAAATATATAATTTGGGCTACAAAATTTGGCTCAATAGATAATCATTTTATAGATCCAACAACCAATGAAGAAGTAGTTGTTCCAGATGGAATAGCACACTACTTAGAACATAAAATGTTTGAACAAAAAAGCGGAGTAGATAGCCTATATACTTTAATGGGATTAGGACTAAACGCTAATGCTTATACAACATCAGACCACACAGCTTATCTTTTTGGAGGAGTAGATAATTTCTATCCTGGATTAGATGAACTAATGGACTATGTTCAAAATCCTTACTATACCGATGAAAATGTAGAAAAAGAAAGAGGCATAATTGGTCAAGAAATTAATATGTATGATAATGAGCCTTTTTCAAAATTATACATTAATTGCATGAAGGGTATGTATAAGAATAATACTATAAATATTGATACAGCTGGAACTGTTGAATCTATTAGCCATATAACAAAAGAAACATTATATTCTTGTTATAATACTTTTTATCATCCTTCTAATACTGTTATGGTTATAGTTGGAGATTTTGAACCACAAGAAGTTATTAATGAAGTTCAAAAAAGATTACTTCCTAGAGAACCATTAGGAGAGATAAAGAGAATATATCCAGAAGAGCCTTGGGAAATTAATGAAAGTTTAATTGAAACAAGTATGGATGTTAATATGCCAATGTTTATGATTGGATTTAAAGATGAAATCACTGGTGATAAACTAAAGGATCAAATTGCTGTTGAAATAGCTGTAAATTCTTTACTTGGAAAATGTTCAGAAACATATCAAGATATGTATAATGAAGGACTAATAATGACAGAACTTGAAATGGAATATGAGTTTTCCAGAAATTTTGCACATTTAATAATTGCTGGTGAAAGTAAGAATCCTAAGAGAGTTGAAGAAATTGTTTTAAACACTTTTGAGAACAAAGAAGTTACTTTAGAAGAGTTTGAAAGAAGCAAGAAAAAGATATATGGAGACTATACATCAGAGTATAATAGTGTTGATGAAATAGGGAGAATGTTTTTACAAGACGCTGTAAAAGGATACAATAGTATAGAATATTTAAACAAACTAGAAGAAATAGATTTAGAGTATGTTAACAATATTAGAACTAAACTATTGAATCATAATAGACATACTTTATCCATAGTAAAAGGAAAATAATATATGAAGAAGAAAATGCAGGCAATATTTCAAAAACTATCTGATTTTTACGATAGACATGAAGTTGTATTAGTAGTATTAATAACGCTTATATTTAATATTAGTGTTTCTTTTCATTTTAAATTTTACCCTTACGATTATTTGTGGAATTTTGGCAATATATATAAACTACATCTGGGGTATCAGATATATAAGGAAGTGGCAATCATAATTACTCCGATTTTCTTTGCCATTGGAAAAATTCTTTTTGATGTATTTGGGGCTAATTATTTTGTATATAATTGGTTTAATGTAATAATTCAAATAATATTCTATATTGAAATTTTTATTATACTTAAGAAGATAATAAAATCAATAAAATTACGTGATATTGTTTTATTTGGATTTATGATTTTTTTTGGAAAAACTTTTGGAGAAAATGGCCCCAACTATAATCTCTTAAGTGCTTGTTTTATAAATGGAATTATAATCGCAACTTTTTATTCTGCTGATAAAAAAATAAGACGAACACTTAATGGCATTCTAGCTGCTTTGGCTTTTCTCACTTATCAAAAAGCTGGAGTTGCAGCAATATTAATTATCACTATATATGAATTGTGGAATAAATCAGACTCTAAACTAAGTCAAAGGATCGTGAATCTAATTATTAGTGCTATATCTATGATTTTAGTATTTGCTATTTATGCTTTTTATTTACAATCAACAAATAATTTTCAAAGTTTTATAGATATGACTGTGCTGGGCGTTAAGAGCTTTTCTGATAATTTTGCTGTAGTAATCGCTGTAATGATTAAGCTTGTGTTTTTTACCATTCTTTCAATAGTGATTTTTGCGGGCTTGTTAAAATTTAAGAAGAATAATGATTGTTTATTATTACTATTTGCAACTAATATTTCAACAATAGTTTATTTGTATCCAATCATAAATGCGTATCATGGTGCTATTTGGACTATATATTTAGCTTTATTTATTGCTTATTCTATAAATATAATTTTTGATGAAATAGAATTAAATACTCTAAAGCAAAATATAACTATGCTAATACTAGTAGTAAGTTTTATTATATTTTGTTTTACTAATTATATTTACAATCGAATTCAGTATCCAATGTATGTAGAACAAAAGACAATGTTCTTTGGTAGCACAATAAGTGATAAGGAAAAAAATGAAATACAAGAAATAAATAGCTATATAAAAGAACATCAAAATGAGTATGAGGATATAATTGTTTTCTCATCTTATGCAATGCTTTATGATAATACTTATAACAATAACTATAAGTATTTTGATTTACCGAATAATGGTAATTTCGGGCCAAACGGAGAACAAGAACTTATTAATAGAATCCTACAAATGAATAATACTTTAATACTAGTACAAAATGAGGAGACAGAATATGAATTGTATCAGTTTCCAAATAATGTAAGAAACTTTATTCATAAAAACTATGAACCAATAGATAAATTACAAAATTATGACATTTATGAAATAAACAATAAATAAAAAGTGTATTGACAACGCGCTAAAGATTAAATATAATATATTCATGATATTAGAAAAAAGGAGGAAATTATAATGAAATTAAGAAAATATATAAAAATCGTTTTAGTATTATTCTTAATTGGAATTTTAGCCACATCTTTTAGTGTTGTATTAGGTGTTTCTGTTCCATCAGGTGGAAATTTGGATGTAAAAACTAGTACTGCAGTAAACAATGTTGTAACAGCTTTAATTACAGTTATACAAATTATTGCTTTTGGTGCTGCTGTTATTATGTTGATGTTTTTAGGAATTAAATATATTACTGCATCACCAGACGGAAAAGCTGAAATTAAGAAGAGCTCAGTACAATATGTTGTAGGTGCTATAATATTATTTGCTGCTACTGCTGTATTACAAATAGTTAAAGGATTTGCTGATAACACAATTGGTAGCGCTGCAGGACAGGGCTAATAATATAAAGGGGCATGTGAGTATTTTCTTATTTAAGTGCCCCTTATTTTTTTTATAGAGAGACTTTTTAAATGAAAGATTTATATAATAATTTATTAACTACTGCATTTAATTTAAAAGAACATATTAAACCTGAGTTTAGTGATACAGGTGCAGCTGGTGCTGTAATCAAAGTTGCTCAAATGATATGTTATGGCGCTGCTGTTATCATTCTAATAATTCTTGGGGTAAAGTTTATATCTGCTGCTCCTGATGGTAAAGCACAGATAAAAGAAAGAATGGTACCTGCAATTGCTGGAGCAGTTTTCTTGTTTGCAATTGGATCAATTATTAGAATTGTTGGTGGATTTGCAGTAAATACCATATAAAGAATAAAATAATAACAAAAGTGGGCTTTTTTGGCCTACTTTTTTTGTGCATATTCATTTGTTACAATAATATTAAAATAATGCTTTTAGGATTGATAGACAGGCTTTTTATAAATATAATGAAATGGAATATTTTTAATAAAATGAGGGAAAAATGAAAAGAGAAAATTACATTCGAAAAATTTTTATAATCGCTGTTATGTTTTTTGTGTTAATTCATCTAATGACAAATATATCATTTGCTTGTGGAGATATAATTAGCAAATCTAACGATTTTGTGAAACCTGAAGGTGATGTGCCTATAACAGTTGAACAGGCGGCAACTGATCTAGAAGTTGTTACAAATGTTTTGTTTACCATTGCTACAGTAGTAGTTGTTGTTAGTGGACTTATATTAGGTGTCAAATACATGATGTCTGAACCAAATGATAAGTCTAAAATAAAAGAAAAAATAATATGGTATTTTATAGCAATAGCTTTAGTTTATGGAGGAATAGGTATTGCTGATATTGTATCTAATTTCTTTGTACAAAATATTAAATAGGAGAACGAAAGATGGGAAGTTATTATATACCTAGTAATAAACTAAAAGGAGAAGGAAGATTTCTTTATATATTTACAACTAAAGGATTAATTTATACTGCTGTTGGTGCTGGAATTGGTTTTGTTTTTTATTTAATTTTTTCCAGTATAGGACTAAAACCTGTTGGAATTGGATTTTTAGTTGTATTAGCATTAATAGGATATGCAATAGGTTCAATTAAGATTCCAGAGACTAGTACTGGAAAACTTGGAAGAAACTATGCAGGAGATTACATAGATGAAATTATCATGAAGTATCTAGCTTTCAAAAAAAGCAAAAAAATCTATGTATATGGAATTGAAAGAGAAGACCCAACCTATACAACAATTCAAACTACAAGCTTTGATATTTTTAATCTTCGTGGAAAATCAGAAGAAAATAATATACCGGCTAATACCGGAAGTAGCAAGGAGGCTAGATAATAATGGATACTATTCAAATATTAAATATCTTATTAATAGTAATTGTAATTTTAATTTTTGTATTAGGAATTGTAGCAATAGTTATTATTCTTAATATGAGAAGAAAACAAATTGAACAAGAGCAACAATTAATAAAAGACAAAAACCAAACTGTTCTAAATAATCCTAATTTAATAACTAGAACTGGTAAAGAAATGAACTCAATTTATAAGTTCATAGAATTTGATGAAATAAAAGATAACATGATTATCAGAAGAAACAGAAGCCAATTTGCTATGGTACTTCAATGTCAAGGTATCAACTATGACTTATTATCTGAAGAAGAAAAGTATGCAGTTGAAAATGGATTTATTGAATTCTTAAACACTTTAAGATTCCCAATTCAATTATATGTTCAAACAAGAAAATTAGATCTAACTGAATTGTTGAATAGCTATGGTAAGAGAACTGATGCTATAAAAGATCAAATAGCAAGAATTAATGGTCAAATCTTAGTTGCAAAAGAAAATGGTAACAAAGAATTACTAGAGAAACTTGAATTTGATAAGAGAAGAAGACAAAACATTTTAGAGTATGGTGAATCAATAGAAGAGTATACTCAAAGAATGAATGAAAATAAAAATATGTTACATCAAAAAACATATTTAGTTTTAAGTTATTTTGTTTCTGAATTAGGAGATTCATCAAAATATAATGCTGATGAAATAAATGATTTAGTATTCTCTGAATTGTATACAAGAGCTCAAACAGTAATTAGAGCTATAGGATCTGCAGAAGTATCTGCAAAAGTTCTTGATTCTGAAGAACTAGCTGAACTTCTATATATTGCATACAACAGAGATGAAGCTGAAACATATACATTATCAAATGCGCTTAATGCTGAATATGACAGATTATATTCTACTGGTAGAGATGCTTTTGAAGAGAGAAAGAGAAAAATAGAACAACAAGTAGAAGAGCAGGCTGCTACTCTAGCTTCTCAAAGTTTAATGAAAGCTGACCAAGAATTAAGAGAAGAAAAAGCAAGAAGAACCAGACAAGTAAGAGAAAGAGCACAAGAAATGGTAAATACATATAAGGAAGAAATGAGTGCTCCTCTTTATGCTAAGACAGTTAATAATATCAATAATGCGAGATTTGATGAAAATGGTAAAATAGTAAATCCTATTCAACCAGTAACAAACAACCAAGTTGCAACAAATAAATAATTGGAGGTAACGAAAGAATGGCTAATAAAGAAGTAGCAGTTCAAGAAGAAAAGAAAGAAATTAGAATTCTTGAAAGAAATAAAAAAGATATTAAAGATTTAATAGCTCCATCAGGAATTGATGCTACTAGTACAAATCATATCGAAATAGTTTCTAATAATACAAAGTATGCTAGAAGTATGATTGTTTCATTACTTCCTAGAATGTGTACATTCCCAGAGTTCTTAAGAGGAATGTATAACTTTGGAGATATAAATGTTTCAATATTTATTAATCCAATAAGTGAATCAAAATCACAAACAGAATTAAATAGAACAATTAATACTCTAGAATCTGAAAGAATTGTTGCAGCAGATAGAGGAAACATTAACCGTGAATCAATGCTTGCCCAAAAGAGAGCTGAAGCAGAGGAACTAAGAGATGCGATAGCTAGTGGTTTGGATAAATTATTTGAAGCTTCAATCATATGTACGTTATTTGCATATGATATGGATGAGTTAGATAGACAAACAGAACTTTTATCATCTGAAATGTCAAAAACATTAATAGGATTAAAAAATGCATGGGCATTACAAGAAGAAGCTTTTAAAACAAACCTTCCTCTTGGCGAAAACAAATTAGCTAAAAATCATACTTTTGATCGTAGATCAATGGCAACTGTTTTCCCATTCATTAATTCAGATGTTGGACACGAGACAGGAATTCCAATAGGATTTAATAGACAAACTGGGTTACCTATATTATTTGATAATTTTAGTTCAACTTTATCAAACTATAACATGGTTATATTCGGTAAGTCTGGTGCTGGTAAAGGTGTTACTATTAAAACTATTATAGCTAGAAGTGCAATTCTTCAAGGAATTGAAAGTTTAGCACTTGATGCTGAAGGTGAGTATGGAGTTGTTGCAGAAGCTTTAGGTGGTGTTAATGTAAAAATTTCTCCAAACTCTACAACAATTATCAATCCTTTCGATATTGAGCCTGAAATTTCAAAAGATGAAATTACTGGTATAGAAAGAGCAGTTTTGAATGTTGAAAACAAAGTAGAGGATGTTTCACAAATTCTATTAACAATGGCAAGAGGAAGTACACAATCTTCAGATGTAAATGAAATCACAAAACAAATTATTTCAGAAGCGGCAGCTGAAGAATATGCATCATTAGGTATTAACAATAACGTTAACTCATTATATGCATTAAATCAGCAAAATGTTTCTCAAAATGATTTCTTAGGTAGAAAAAAGAAACCTATGCCAACAATAGGAAGTTGGTTCCATAGAATTTTAAATAATGCTAATTCTAATCAAAATCCTGATTATAGATTCCACTATAGTTATCTAATTAAGGTTATGAGACAATATGTTAGAGAATTTAATGGTCCTATGTCATATTTTGATGGACAATCAACATTTGATTTATTAGATGGAACACAATTTATTAACTTAGATATATCAGAACTTGAAGAGAGATTTGCAAGACCACTTGCACAACAAATACTTCTTTCTTGGGTTTGGGAAAAATATGTTAAGAAAAATAGTGAAGATAAAACTAAAGCTGGTAAGAAGAGAGTACTAGTCGATGAGGCATGGATGTTACTTCCATTCCCAGAAGCGGTTGACTTCTTAAATAAAATGGCTAGACGTGCTAGAAAAAGAAATGTCAGCCTAGCAGTTGTTTCACAGAGATTCCAAGATTTCTATGAGAAAACAGAAGTACAAGCAGTTTTAACATCTTCAGATACTAAACTATTCTTGGCTCAGGATAAATCAGAAATACAATATATTAAAGAAGTATTCAAACTAAGTAATGGTGAAGCTGATTTCTTAACAACATGTGCTAGAGGACAAGGTTTATTTAAAGTTGGAGAGCAAACAGCTATTATTGAGATTAGACCTACTAAGAAAGAATTTGAATTTATTGATACTAACTTAAATAGTATTAAAGCAAGAGCAGAAGGTAAAGAATGATAGATTTTAAACAAATGGGGGGTAAAATGAAAACAATATTATATAGATTGTTAACTATTTCTATAATTTTTTCAATTTTACTGCCCATTTTTTGTCCGCGAACTTATGCGAAGGATGAATATAATAGTATATATCCATACAATACTGTAAGTGAAACTAATCCAGGTGCATTAAATGAAGCAGAAGAAAAAGGTACTTCAACAGTTACTGTTGGAGGAACTGATGATGATACTCCTGAACAAGCACAAACAAGTTCGCTTGATCCAGGAAGTTCAATTTTTGATGCGGTAATAGGTGTAATATGTGGATTATTCCTAATTCCAATTCAATTATTATCATATTTAATGACTAGTGCAGTAGAACACACATTTATACATTCTTTTAAGGATTGTTTCACTATACAAAAATGTGTCGCAGGAGAATATGATTTATTTGATATTGACATTTTTGATACAAAACCTACTGAAGGAAAATATAAAGACTTACATGGAACGATAAGACCAAATATTCAATTATGGTACATAGCATTAAGAAATCTTGCTATAGTTCTATGTGCAATTATAGTTGTTTATATAGGACTTAGGATGGCATTAGCAACAGTAGCTGAAGCACAGGCAAAATATAAGCAAATGCTTACTAACTGGTTAATATCTTTATGTTTATTGTTCTTAATGCACTTCTTGATTTATGGACTACTATATATATCAAAAATTATTACTAAAATATTTAGAGAAGCAATGGAAGCTATGGAAAGCGACTTCTCAGAAGAAGAACTTGTAGGAAATATGTTCACATCAGTTTGGAAAGCAAAAGGAGCTCAAAAATTTGGTGTAGTTGTTATGATATATGTACTTGTATATCATGAACTTAAATATTTCATATTATTCTTATCAAGAATGGTTCACTTCTATTATTTAGTAGCAATCTCTCCATTAGTTACAGTTACATACTCTTTAGACAAAATGAAAGATAGTAAAGCGCAAGCATTTACTGCTTGGCTTCATAAAATAATAAATGAGATATTCCTTGGACCTATTGAGTGCTTAGTATATATCATCTTCGTATTCACTGCTGGTGTAATTATGTCAGAAGTTCCATTACTTGCAATAATAATGATAATTTCAATGGGACAAGGTGAAAAGGCTATAAAGAAAGTACTAGGAATAAGAGAAAGAAGAGGAATAACATCGTTTGGAATCATGTCACTAATCTTACAACCAGTTAAAATGTTTATAGGAGGACGTGGACATGGAGGCGGTCATGCAGGAGGTCCTGCTGGTGCTTCATAAAATGTAAATTAAGAGGAAAAATGAAAGAAAAAAGATTAAAGAAAGTTTTTATTATATTATTAATTCTTTTACTTGCAGTTATGATAGGTTCTGTCATTTTCTATAGAATGTCACTTTCAGGAAGCAAATTGCCAGATGTAAGTGAAATACTAGCATATCATGGTAGTGAACTAATTAAGGAAACAAAATCTTCTGAAAAGGGATATGATTATGACATATATGCGAAATTAAAATTTCCACCTATAGAAGAAAATGGCTATGCTGAAGAGACTTTTTACGATAATGTAGTTGTAGATTTAACTGCTAAACTTCAATCTAATTTTAGAATCATTGATGAAGAAAAAGATGTTGTAGTTAGGGTTAAATATGATTTTTCTACATATAACTCATATTATAGTATCAATAATGTTGATGACTATTTTAAAGTGGAACAAGCTAAAAAACAAAATGAACTAGCCAAAAAAGATATAACAGAACTAAATATCAATTCAGATGTTTTAAACTCAATAATAAATAGTAAATGGGAAAGACGTAAAGCTTCATTGGGAACTATAGAAACATCTGTTAACAAATATGATGTTTATTATGATGAAGGTTATTATATAAGAACTTTAGGAACCAAAATTTATAATATTATATTCACTAATAATTATAAAGGACAAATAGTTAATGGTATTACAGTAGGAATGACTAATGATGCAATTATTCAAAAGTTAGGAACACCTACTTATACATATAGCAATAATAGTCTAATTGGTTATAGATCAAATGACATATATGCATTTTTCTATGATGGACAAATTTCAATTTATGAAGTTGCTAAATTAAATGCTACTGATAATAAAACTTTTGCAGAATTATTTACTAAGTTAAACAAAGATGGGGATGTTACCAGTTTCTATAATGAATTAAATGTATTATATCCTAATCCAGAAAGTTCTACTGAAAAAGATGATGATATTTCAGCGTTTTATCCAACATTAGGTTTTAAGCTTCATTTTGGAGGAAACAATAATGGAATAACTATATATAGCAATTATCAAGGATATATAACAAATGATGTAACAATGGATGACTTAAGAAATGGAAAAGTACCTCCAAATACTGATTTGGATATAAAAAATGATGCAGTTTTCTTTGCAGAGAAGTTAAGATACTTGGATGAATTAGGAAAGAGAAATCCAGATAACAATTGGGCAGCAGCTACTACAAAGCTATTCCAAGTTCATGAAAATGAGGAAACACATTCATTTGACTTCTATTCAATTGACAGAAAATCAATAGATTCTTCTATCAATAAAACGAATGGAATGAAAATACTAAAACTAGATGATAGCAGATTTGTATATAACATTCCTTATGATGGAATATATATTTATAATGCACAAACTTTGAAAACAGAAAAGATTCTTCAAGGAACTAATGATGAAGAATTAAAATTAGAAAAAATAGAAAATAATATATTATATTATGATAATAAAACTTTACCGATTGGATAAAAGATTTAATATGAAATTATTCTTAAAATATTTGAAAATTGTTTTTTTGAATTTAATATTAATCACATTCTTATCACAACTATCTATTAACGGAATGCTTAGTAATATATTGGTTTTAAATAGTGTGTCAAGAGCCGAGCTAATCGAGTTCCCTGTACCAACTAAATATACTAGCAAGGAAGAAATAGATTCAATTTATCAACAAAACTATTATGTACCAGATAAGAATCCAGATACAAATATTAGCTTTAATTCAAATGCTATGATTGGCGTTCAAGGATGGCATTGGGTTAGAGAATATACAGTATCTGGTTATATAGGACAAAGTTGGGGATATAAACAAGGAGAATTTCGTGAAAAATTAGGAGACTCTATACAAACTGATGGTGGTGTTTGCTATGTTATGGATGGAGCAGATAAATGTTACATTCAAGCAACAGGACAAGCTTTTGGTGTTGTAGGAGATAGAATTAATTTCAAGTATAAAAATTTGGACAATGGAGAAGAATTAGTAATAAATACAGTTATGCAAGATGCTAAAGCTCCAGATGATTGGTATGCTTCTTTAGGATGGTTCCCTGAAGGGCCATATGGTTGGTACGCCGATTTGTGGGGATTAAATACTATAGAATTTTGTGGAGCTGATTCACTTCCTTGGACAATGGGAACAGATATGTCTAGATTTGGAGGATCAAGTACAGGTCACTGGGTATTAATAGAAGTTGATAATCAAGGAGGATTTCAAGGTTTTGAAAATCCAAACCAAAGAGTATCAAAAGATGTGGCTTGGCCTGGAGCAGCTTCTTCTACTACAAAATATGATATAGATGCAGACTATGTAGATTTAGATGTAAGAGAGTTTAAATTTTCTGGTATTCCAAAAACAGTAAGCTATGAAGGATATACAAATCCTATTGCAAATTTATTTAAAAATTTGGGAAGAGCTTTAGACATGTTAATGGGACTATTAATAAATGGGCTAAAGCGTGTAATAATTGGATGGACAAGAATTATAGAAATAATGGTTAATTATGTTTTCTATAAAACAGAACAAACAATAGTTGAAGCACCAGGTGATGATTCAGGAGAATAAATAATATTAGAAGAGAGAATATGGAAAAGAAAAAAACAGATTTGAATCAAAGATTAAAAATAATTTTTATAATCCTTCTAGTAGCGCTAATTGCTATTATGATAGGATCAGTAATCTATTATAGAAGTACATTAGGTCAGAATGGGCCAACAGACATTTTAAATGCTCTATCATATTATGAATGTACTTTAATTAAGGTTGAGAAATCTAAAGAGGATGGCTTTTCTAAAGATATTTATGCAAAATTAAAAAGACCACCTGTTGAAGAAAATGGTTATTCAAATAAAGAAGAATATGAAAACATTATAAAAGATGTATCATATGCAGTTCAAGGTAACTACAGATTAATAGACGAAGAAAAAGGAATAACAATTAGAGTTGTATATGACAAAGTAAATCTTAATTCAACGTATACCATAAATGGAGATCATAATTATTTTGCTAAGCAACAAGCGTTAATCCAAAAATCTAAATTAGAAGTATCATTAACTAATTTAACAATTAATTCAAGAGAATTACAATCTATAATGAATGTAGATTGGATTAGAAGAAATACAAATGATTTAGGAACAGTTGATTCATCTGCCCTAAGTTATGATAACTATTTTGATGAAGGTTATAGAATTAAAACACATGGAATATATGTTTATAATATAGTTTTTACACATCAATATAAAGATAAAGTAGTTAATAATATTTCTACAAATATGACCAATGATGCTATAAAAGGAATGTTAGGAGAACCAACTTTTAATCTTCGTGATGGGCTTATTATTGGTTACAAGTCAAATGATATTTATGCTTTCTTTGTAAATGGAGAAATATCTATTTATAAAGTTAATAAATTAGATGAAGATAAAAATAATCAATTTGCAAATTTAGTTGAAGAACTAAATAAAAATGGAGATGTTACTTCTTTCTATAATAAGTTAACTCAATTATATCCGAACCCAGAATCAACTATAGAGACTGAAGATGAAGTTTCTGCATCTTATCCTGAATATGGGTTTTCAGTTACTTTTGGAAAATATACAAATACTATTACGATTTATAGAAATTATTTAGGAAAGGTAACTCCAGAATCTTCTGTTGAAGAATTAATTGAAGGAGATGTTCCAATTAATATATCAACTCAATTTAATGAAGATCTTATTTTTGAAACAGAAAAAATAAGATATGGTGTAGATATTGGATATAGAGGAGCCTTTGTAAGAGAAATTAAGGATTTAAATGTTTCAGTTTTAACAGAGAAATACGCAGTAATATCTGAAAAGGATACTAATACTGTTAATTTCTTTTCTACAAAAAGTACTAATTTAGACTCTTCAATTACTTATATAAGAGGAATGAAAGTTTTAAATTATTCTGATACAACATTTATTTATAATATTCCTAATAAAGGAATATATTACTATAATGCAGAGAATGCAACAACTACTACAATTATAGAAGGAGAATATGAGTTTTCGTTAGAAAAAATTGAAAACAACACTTTATATTACGATAACGGAAAGTCTTTAAATTTAGGATGACAAGAAATATCTTAAAAAACTTAAAAGATAAATCGAAAAAAACAATAATCATATTATTGATTATGCAAATAACGATTTTATCCATAATTCAACATCTATCAACATTCTATGTTTATGCTGAAACAAGAGAAATAATTCCACCTGATGGAGTTATAGGAGATGTTTTCGTAATTGAAGCTTGGAATAGAGAGGCTATGGGACCAGGAAAAGGATGGAAAGCTGGTACTAACCAAAGAGCATTATATGATAAGTATTATCTTCCAAACAAAGAAGCGGCTTTTGATGAACATGGATTGGGAGTAATAAATGGATACTATGTAGTCGCAACAGGACAAGCTTTTGGTAAAGCAGGAGACAGAGTAGACTTCATTTATGAAAGTGGAATTACATTTGAGTGCATAATGGGAGACGAAAAAGGAATAGAAGGCGACGAAGGCAATTATGCAGAATATGCTGATATGAATGGACGTAATGTTATTGAATTCATGGTAGATTATTATTCATCTAGATATTATGCTGGTGGAGGCCAAAACGATAATCCAGGAACATGGTGTTTCCCAGATTGGAAAGGCCAACATAATGAAAAATTATTGAAAGTAATTAACTATGGCCCATATGATGGTTTTTCTCAATCTAGTCAATCGCATGGAACTTCTATTAGTGCATATGACATAGATGCAGATTATGTTGATTTAGATGTAAGAGAATTTAAATTTTCTGGACTTCCAAAGACAGTAAGCTATGAAGGGTATACAAATCCTATTGCTAATTTATTTAAAAACTTAGGAAGACTTTTAGATTTATTAATGGGATTATTAATAAATGGTTTAAAACGTGTAATAATAGGGTGGACTAGAATTATAGAAATAATGGTTAATTATGTTTTTTATAAAACAGAACAAACAATAGTTGAAACACCAGGGGATAATACAGGAGAATAAAGAAAAGGGGAATAGCGTTGAACTCTAAGAAAATATATAATTATTTGGTTAATTTAATAAGTATAATAGCAGTAGTTTCAATGCTATTTTCTTTGGCAAGTAATATTTATGCTATTGGAGAAGGCCAAGATGATGACATAGATGCTGATATCTATCAAGAAGAAGGAACACCAGAAGATCCTTCTTCAGAACCTGTAGATGGTGGCAATACTATGAAGATTTATACTATTGAAGATTTATTTTTCAATAGAATTCCATTACTAGATGCAAACTTCTTTTCTGAGACTGCTGGTGGAAAAAAAATAAATGAAGGTAGTACCATAGACATTATTAGAAAAGTAGTTAAACTTTGGTATATATCATTTAGAAATGTGGCTATAGTTGTAATAGCTATTGTAATAATTTTTGCTGGTGTTAAAATAGCTATTTCAACTGTAGCTCAAGATAAAGCTAATTATAAAAATATGCTTGTGAATTGGGTAAAAGCTTTGGTAATTGTTTTGCTTATGCACATATTTATGTATGTAATCCAATACTTTAATGCAAGAATGCTAGAGATATTACAAGATTCATTAGCAAATAAATACGGGGCTGAAGTTGATCCAGATACACATCAACCAATAGGAAATACAGGACAAGTCTATAATACCATTGTAAAAAGAGCTTTTGATGTTAGATATAAAGTTGGTATTCCTGGAGCGATAATGTATTTAGTACTTACAATTTATTTTGTAAGATTTTGCTTTATATATGTAAGAAGATATGCAGGATTAATGATACTAACTGTATTAGCACCATTAATTGCTATTAAACATGCAGTTTTATCTTTAAATGGAAAGAGTAGTAATGAATTTGGAAAATGGTTAGGAGATTATACAACTACTACATTTTTACAAAGTATACATGCTTTAGTATTTTTAACATTGATAACTACTGCAATAGATCTAGCTTTAGTCAACATCGCAGGATTCGTTGTAGCTTTACTAATGTTACATGCTGTAACTCATATAACTGTTTTAGCTACTCAAATATTTAACTTTAATTCAAATGGTGGAGGAGGCTCTTTCATTAGTGAATTGCTAACACCTGGTGCGGATAGTGCTCCTTTACTTACAAGTTCTACATACTTAAATGTTAAAACATGGCAAAGTATTGGAAAATCATTTAAAGGACTTAAGAATTCTGCTATTAATACAAAAGATGCAATTAAAGATTCTAGGATTACTAAAAAGCTTAAAGATGTTACAGGCGTTACTGAACATCAGAAGAGAAGAGAACAAGCAATTAGATCAGCAAGTGCAGCTGATTTAGACACAACATACAATGATGATGGAACAGTAGATGTTGCACAAACAAGAAGAATTTTAAGTAAGAGCCGTAAGAGAAAGAATTCACAAGGAAAAGCAGCTAAAACTATCATTAAAGGACTTAAGGACTATCAAGGAAAGAAGATGTTTACCGGTGGAGTAAAACAAGCTGTGGCTATTGCTGGTGGATTTATGGCAATACCTCTTGCTGTTACTTCAGATTCACAATATGAAACTGGACATACAAATCTTGGATTTGCTTTGGGAGTAGCAAGTACAGATTTATTTATTTCAGGTGGAAATGATGTAATAGGTGGTGCTAAGACACAATCTAAGAAGAAAAGAGATAAATATAATAAAGTAATGAACAACGTTGTTGTTGGCAATAGATTAATGGATACATTAGATCAAGACTTTGAGAAAATGAGCTCTGAAACTGCATATCAGGGAAGAGGCACATTAAGAACTCTTAATAAGTATAATGTTAATTCATTCTCATTAAAAAATACTGTTCGTTCATCTATTTTATTACACAATATTAAAACATTAGATGCATCAAATGTAGATTTGGTTGCAAATGATGTAATGAAGAGAACAAAAATAAACATTAGAGTTCAAGATCCTGACCAAAGAGAAAGATATAGGCAAATTATTAGAAACACACTATTAGAGAATAGTGATGCTATAAATGAATCAATTAGATCTGGATCAATTTATGATGATGAACTTGGCGATTCAGATGTTATTGAAAATGCAAGAGACAGAGCCAGAAATGGTGTTACTGGAGACATGGGATTTGGTGGAGACACAGATGCGCATGGACCAGAAGGACCAGATTCAGCAACAGGCCCAGCAGGGGCAGATGGAGCTCTTGGACCAGGAGATTCAAAAATGTTTGCAAGTGGATCTGTTGAAGATCTAAGAAGAAAAGAGAAAGCTGAACACCAAGCTAAACTGATACAAGAACAATTAAATCATTTAGATATTGAAAAGCGAAGACTACAAAGTAGAAAAACTTCATTAGAAAGAAAAATAGCACAACTAGGCGGAAAGAGTGAACTTGAAGAAAAAGAATTAAAACAGATTAATGATGATTTATCAAAGCTAGATGCTGATAAAGCAAGTCTTCTAGGATCATTAAAAGGACTTTCTGAAGGAAGTTATGAAGTTAGAAAAACATCAGAGGAATTAAGAGAAGAACATGGAAGTGCATTAGGAGATAGAGGTTTTTCTGGAAATAATGGTGAACAAGAAACTCCTTCTCAACTAGGAGAAGGTGGTAAGACACCAAGTACAAGTCGAGGCTCAAAAGCCTTTGCTACAAGAATTACTTCTGCAGAATTAAGAGGGCAGATGGGAGAATCTTCTAAACAAAGAGGCTTTGCTGGTAATAATGATGCAAAAACACAAACAGAAAGCGGAGAAGGACCAGTTGCTATTGGACCACAAGGAAATGACCAAGTAACAAGAACTACTGAAGAAAGGCCAAAATTTACAGAAGAGGCTAGAAAAACTCAAAGTGATCTAGCTAGAAGAATGGAAAGCGTTAAAACACAACAAAGAATATCACCAAGTGCAGATGTTGACAAAGCTATAGGTGATACTGAAAGAAGAATGCATGAATTGGAAAGTAGACTTTCTGAAGTTGAAAGGATGTCAAGCAGTGGAGAGCCAATAAGTGAAACTGATATAGGACGTCAATTAGAAGCAATAAGAAAACTTGAACAATCAATAGATGAATCACTAAGAGAGCAAGGAGCACCTACAGCAGAACCAAGAACAACAAGTACAACCGAGGCATCATCTACTGGAAGAGCTACTACAGCTTCAAGCATTTCTGAACCTAGAGCAAATGCTCCATCAAATAGTGCAAGAGTCAGAAGCTCTGATGGCGGATTTGTTGATATGGCACAAGTGTTAAGTGATAGATTAACAGGTCAAATTGTTAGAGATATTGGTGGAGGAGATTCAACCTTTACAGAACAAGCACTTAAATTTAATACTATACGTGATATAAATCAAGTATCAGGAAAACAAGGCGTTAGTCCGTATAGTTTAGATCAATTTATAACGGAACTTAAATAAGAGAGAAGGGAGAAAATATGTTTATTTTCGATGGAATTATAGGAATATTCTTATGGCCGGCGAGACTATTAACTTGCTTATTAGGTGATATCATCGGTCTGATACTGGGACTAACAGGTAAAGGTACAACTGTCACGATGGAAGACATTCTCTTCAATCAAGTTGAAAATAAGGTTCCTATCTTAAATATAAATTTCTTTGAAAAAGTAGATGCAGGAAGTACAGGAGCAGGAGCGGTAAATGCAATTAGAGACAATATTTCTGTATGGTATACAGCACTTAGAAATTTATCAATAGTTTTAATTGCTATTATTGTAATTTATGTAGGATTAAGAATGGCATTAGCTACTGTTGCTGCAGATCAAGCAAAATATAAAACAATGTTAGTTGACTGGCTAAAGAGTTTAGCACTTTTATTTGTTCTACATATTATTATACTTTTAGTAATAACAGTAAATGATTCGTTGGTAAAAACTCTATATCAACCTTTAAAAAACAGTCAAGATGATAGTCTTTTACAACTTTCGGGTTTAACTTCACAACTACATGATGTAGGCGTAGCACCTCTGGAAAGCTTTTCTATAGGAGCAGGATGTGCAATAGGTTATTTAATATTACAAATATTAACTTTCTTATTTTTTGTAACGTATGTAAAAAGAATGGTACACATTGCTTTCTTAATAACAATTGCACCATTAGTAACTATTACTTATTCAATAGATAAGATGAAAGATGGTAGATCACAAGCTTTTGATACTTGGTTTAAGCAGTTCTGGACAACAGTATTAATTCAACCATTTCAATGTGTAGCTTATCTAGTTTTGGGGACATCAGCTGTAAAAGTAATGGTTCCAGAGGGAAACCAAGTATTTAACCCATCAGCATCCTTAGCAACAATGATTGTTGGTATAGTTATGTTAGGATTTATTCTTTCTGCTGAAAATATTGTTAGAGAAATCTTTGGTGTTAGACCAAATGGTATTGGAAGAGCCGCAGAAAATATGGCTATGCTTACTGCATTATCTGGTGTTGGTAAAAAAGCGGTATCTTTCGGTGGAAATGCGTTAAAGAATTCTGGAGCAGGTAAGAAAGTTGCAAGTAAATTAAATAACTTGCCACCAGCTAAATTCCTTCAAAACCATGCTAGACTTAGAGAAGGACTACTTACTGCAGGAAAGACTTACGTAAAAACAAACACTATTGCAACTGGACTATTTACAGGAACTGCTCAAGGTGGTGCAACTGAAAGGTTCGGAGATGAATTCTTGTTTGCGTTAAAAGGTATGGAAAATGCACATCAACTAAATCAAACATATATAAATGCAGCTTCTGACGAGCATAGATTGGCAAGAGCATTTAATGACTATAGCTACTACGACGAAAGTAAAACTGCAGCTGAAGTAGCAGAAGAATGTAGAAAAATGCTTGAGGGAACTATCACAAGAGATGAGCTTAAAAAAGCACTTGATGAAGCTAAAGCCGACAAGGATAAAGATAGAATTAAAGTTACTAGATCAAGACTTGCTTTATTTGATAGATTACAGGCTACAGCAGACCCAAGCATAAAAGACAAAGGTAAGAGAAATGATGCTGTATTAGATATTGTTAAGAAGATTGAAAAAGGTGAAATTGGAGAATATGCTGGTAATTCTTCTGCAAGAGTTATTGGTGCAATTACTCCAGAGGCTTTATGGGGAAGAGCACCAAAAACTGCAGCAAGTTCAACTTCAAGTTCAAGTGCAAGTGCAAGTGCTACATCTGGTGCATCAGCAAGTGCTTCTGCAACAGCAGCTGCTGCTCCGGCTGCGCCAGCTAATCCAGCTGATTCTGGAGCAAGCCTTCCTGAACCTCCTACTGGAGTACCACTTGGACGTACATTTGATGATTATACAACTACTACAGGATTGGCACCGGATTTTGAAAGTAGAATGATGTCTAGAATGGATGACTTTAAACGAATGGTCGAGGATTATCAAGATCAAATAGATGATTTAGAAAGAGATATAGATCATCTAACTGATGAACAACGTGATGAACTTCAAAGATTACACACTATGTTAGACGATACTCAACATGATATTGATATATTTAATGAACCTGCAAGACAAAAACAAGAATATATGGAACTTTCTGCACAAATTGATGATGTTATGAGACAAATTGAAGCAGGTGATACTGGTCTTCAAGCTACCTTAGATGATTTAAATAGCAGAAGAGCAGGTGCTTCAGCTAATTATGATGTTGCAGTAGAAAGAGTTAGATCTTTAATGGACTCAAACACTGGAGATGGACCAGTTGAGTAATAATTATAAAAATACAAAAATAGGAGTTAATAAATTCCTATTTTTGTATTAGTAATAAGGCGAGGAATTATGAAGAATAAAGTTTTTATTGGAATAATAATTGTATTATTAGTTCTTTTATGGGGCCAAATGTTTATTTATAATAATGGTAAAAAAACAAGTAAAACATCAGACTCTTCAGATAGGGGAAATGTAATTAGCCAAACTAAAAGAGAAGTTGCTAATGCAACAACAGAAATTGAAACAATTAATGATAACTATGATTTACTTTATAATAGCTATAAAGGACCAGTTGGAAAAGAGGAACTTAATAATTACATAAAGGATTTATTAGATAATAAAAAGTTTACTACGCTATATAATAGTTTAAAAAATAAATCTAAAGACTCAATGAATCAATATTATGATAATCATAAGAGTGAAATGGAATCATATAACATTTATACATTTGATGATGCATATAGTATATATGGTCAATTAAATCATGTTTTATGGGTTAAGAGTCCAATATGTGTATCAAGAAACATTGATATGACATCAATAGAAAGCACAGATGAATACACAAGTTTTAAAGTAAAATTTAAATTTCACAATAATGAGGAAATGACATTAAAGATTTCTTTAGGAAATTCAGAAAGTGCAGAGCATAGAATTATGCTTTCAGCATAATGAAAAGGAGAGATTGAGAAATGGCAAAAGTGAAAACTGAAAAAAACGATAAAGATAGCATAAAAAACATTGTGTTTTCTATAGTCATACTAGTATTAATAGGATTGAATTTAATAGTTTTTATCAATCATAACTCTGAAAAGAAATATTCTGATGCGAATGCAACAAATAATGAGTTCAATCCTAAAAACATTGTGAGAGAAGTTGCGAATGATAATATTGTTGAGCAATCTATGAAAAACAATATTGGTGAACAAGGTGAGAGAAACAGATGCCAAACCTATATTGGAGAGTTCTTAACCTGGATTGAAAAAGGAGATTATAATAAGGCCTACTACACTTTAAATAGTGAATTTAGAGCTAATTATTTTCCTTCTGTAGAAGAATTTAAAACATATGTGGAAGCACATTTTCCAAAAAACAGTGTTTTGACATATGAAGATATCAATAGACAAGCACCTTATTATGTTGTAACAGTTAAAATGGATGATGATAATAATAGTAGTTTTGCAACATTAACAGAGAGATTTGTTGTAAGAGAAAACGGAAATAATGAATTTGAAATATCATTTCAAGTTCAATAATGGAGGAGAATTATGGATTTTAAAGCAAAGATAACTCTTTGGCTTAGACACTTTTGGGTAAAGTATAGAAGAGTAGTTTTAGTTATCTTTTTAGGTTGGCTTATTATATTTTTGATTAATACAATATTAAAAAATAACAGACCTGATAAAGCATTAAAAAGCACATATAATCCGGATGTTGCAATAATAACTGATAATTCTGCACCTTCGAGATATCAAGAAAAAATAAAGACTGCTATGGATGAATATGTAAAGCATTGTAATAATAAAGAATATGAGGAAGCTTTTGCGTTACTTACAGATGATTGTAAAGAGTATCTATTTGATAATAATATAATCATGTTTCAACAATATGTGGATAATTTATTTAAAAATAGAAAAATCTATAATTACCAAAGCTTTTCGAATTTTGACAGCCACTATATTTATGATGTAACAATATTAGACGATATAGGTGCTACAGGAACTTCTGGAGATTATAGTACATATACAGAAAAATTTACTTTTGTAAGACAAAGTGATGGAAATTTCAAGATTTCTACTGGAGACTTTATTAGAAAAGTTACTGTAAATAAGCAACTAGAAGATAACAATATGATAGTTAAATTAAATAGCTATTATCAAAGTTATAATAAAGTGTCTTATGATATTACAATAATTAATAGAACTGACAAATATCTAGACATTGCTGATGGAACAATGGGGGCAGAGATTACTTTAAATGTAAATGGAGATAAAAGAACTGCAACTAACCTTTCAAATGCAGAAGTTGTTATTAGACCAGGAGCATCTGATACATTTACTTTAATTTTTGATAAATATTTTGATGATAAGAAGAATGCAACACAAATTAATTTTAATTGTGTAAGATTATTAGAGAACTACGACGGAACAAATGCAGATACTGCTACATCAGCAGATCAATATTATAGTTTTAATATTGGATTATAATAATTAAAATAGAATTGTGAGGAAAAATGGACAAAGCTACTAAAAATAAATTATTGCTTATGGTTATAATAGCTTTAGTAATAATAGGAATGTTACTTGCTATAGTTCTTAATCAAGTAATACCATTTTTATCTTCAAAAAAAGAATTGGCAAATCAAAATATAATTGAAGTAGCGGAAGAAGTAGAAGAAGATACAGCATATACATATTTAGGGAAAGAAGAGGTTTGGGATAGCAATCTTCTTTCCAAAGAAGAAATTGAATCGCAATTAAATATTAAAAACTATTCAAAGAGTATTTCTATAAAAAAAATACTTACAGGAATTTCTGATATCGAATTACTAAATAAAAACTTAATTGAGCCAATTAATTATAATTCTATATTATCAATTTTAGATGAAAATTATAAAACAAATAAAAAAATAGATTCTAATAATGTTAAAGAACTTGCGGGAGAATATACATTTATACCTATAGGAACAAGTGCTTTGCCAGTAAGTATGACGGTGGAAACATTTATATACTATGGGTATAGAGTAAATGAAACAGACAAAACTGCAAAGGAATATGGATATTTAGTAACGCTTAACTATGTAAATAGAACCTATTCTGTAGCTCCATATGAATTGCAAGAATTAAAAGATTTATTAGCTTCTAAAGAAAATAAGATAAATACTGACATAAAGCTAAATAGTTATAATGAATTGACAATTGTTGAAGATTCTGCGAAGAATTGCTCAAAGGAAATAATTAAACAATTTAAATATAATACTAAGTACATGCCAGAATTAGCATATGCGGAATTGGATAGTGAATATTCAAGCAAATTTGGTTCTACAAAAGCATATCAAATATATGTAAATAAAAATAAAGAAAAATTTGATGCTATAGAAGTTTATTCTAGTATTAAGAAACCTAATAATGAAATAATAGATTATACTTGTACAGATAAAGATCAAAATAAATATTATATTACAACAAAAGAAAAAGACTTTTTTGATTTTAAAATAAAATTCTCAAATATTATACTTTAAAAATTGAGGAGATTAAGCATGAATGATGATGAATTAGATCCAGAAGAAGAGAAGGAAGAGGAAGAAGAACAAGAAGAACAAGATAAAGAACAACAAGGACCTAATCCTGAAAAGGCCAAAGATGAGGTTAAACAAAAAGTTGAAAAAGCCAAAAAAATGAAAGAGAAGATGCAAAAGGTGCAAAAGGCCCAAAAAGCAGCTAAAAAAGCTAAGCAAGTTAAGGCCGCAGCCAAATTTGCATCAGGAGCGAAGAAATTCGCTTTATTAGCTAACCCTTATTTTTGGATTGCTATGTTAATAATTTTAGCAATCATTGTTTTGATTGGCTTGATAATGTCTTTTACTATAATGCCTTCTAATTTTTTGGGAAAAGCTAAACAGTTTGTTGAAGGTATGATGAAAGGCTTTTGTGGATTAGTTTGGGGAGACTCAACTTCTTCAATAAGTAATGGTAGTGATGAAGTAAAAGATTTAGCAAACTATATTCAAAACATGGGATATGATATCCAAGGTTATGGTTTTGGAGATGTTGAATATACAGATGATACCAAAGACCAACAAGAAGAGGTTAATGAGACTGATGAAAAAGCAAATGCGGTTGAAGGAAAAAGAAACTATGTAACTCAAGAACAGGCAACACAGGGAGGAGAGATAAAAAGAGTATTTGGGTTGCAAGCAGTTACAACTGTATCTAGTGATGAATATGAAGATGGAGATGAGATGTATTCAATCACAGGAAGATTTAGCTCTAAGAACAATGATTATTTAAGAGCATATCTTTCTGCAGAAGCGGCTACATATACTGAAGCAAGGTATAGTATAAAAGGATGGTTTAATGAATTAGGAGATGCCATCGTTAATGGTTTGAATGATATATTTGGAGGACACTCTTCAGATGAATGGAAAGATCCTGGAAATGTCGGAGTAAAATCAGCCTCTACAGGTATGCTTAACTTTACAAATGCTGGGGGAAATAATATCTTTAATTCTACATTAGATGGTTCACCAACAAGAATAAAAATAGATGTTAAAAATAAAAAGCTTCTTCTTTATGAAAAAGCATTAAGTTTAGGATTATGGAAAATTCAATGGGGCCAAACCTTTAGTGTTGACTTAAGTAACTGGACTGCTATTTATGGAAGACCATTAGAATTATTCTTAGCATTGCACTTATCAAGTATGATGCCAGATCTTCCTTATCAAATGGCAGTTGATCAAGCATTTAATACTAAAGTAAATATTGGATTGCAAGATGCTAAAATAAATTTTGATACACATATTAAAATAGATGGGCATAATGTAACTTTTGGTGAAAATGATGTTCAATCAGAAACTGGACAAGAAAATAAAGAAGAAAACTTAGATGAATTAGTAGATAAATTCTTATTAGAACAATTAGGAGCTACAAATCCTAATTCATTCTGGAATAAAATTAGAGATCACTTATATGATCAAAACTTTGCACAATCAGTAGGAGGAGAAGAGAATGCTAAGAAATACAGAAGATGTGTTGTAGAAGCATTCCAAGATCAATTAGTTGTGGATGATACAACTACTGGTTGGTTAGGAAATAAAGATGCTATAAACTATAGAGCAGCAATGGCACAAGCAGACAAATATTTTAGAGAGCAATCACAAGATGCTAATGCGGCTAGAAAAGATATGGCAGAATTTATTAAAGACTACATTATTGAAAAAATAAAGAATATAGGAGATGATGTTTGGTCTATACTTACTGATGTTGGAGGATTTGTCACAACTGTTTTAGCAGATATCGTTAATCTATTTGGTAATTTCTTTGAATGGCTAGATGGTTTATTACCTCCAATCGAAATTGATATGGGTGAGGGCTTCTTAGCTAAACTTGCAAAATGGATATTACCAGACTATGACCCAGATAATCCTCAATTACTATCATACAAACCAAGAGACGGACAAGCTATATCAGAAGAAGTAACTACTGAAAATGAAGATGGTACCAAAACAACAACTACTCAATATACTGAGGAAGCTAAAAAAGGTGGTGGATTCTTAGTTGTAGATTTATTTGGTTCAATTGCCGATACTTTAAAAGATTTAGCTGATTCAATGATGGATTTATTCTATGTAAAGATTGAAACAGGAAGTGATACTAGCGGTCTTAGTTTAAAAGACGACCAAGGAAATTCTTTTACAGCTAACTTATCAAATGATGATTATCAAAACTTAACAAGATTAGTAGCTGCTGGACTTGGTGGAACAAGTATTAAATGGCCTTATATAGAGAGCGTAACAAATCATTGGTATTATCATATAATTGATTTTATGGGAACAGTTGGAAAAGATACATTATATGGTGCTTATAAGAAAGCTGCAACTGCAAAGAAAACAATAAAATATAGTGATGAAGAAGGTGGACTTGATGGATATGAAATAGAATTAACAGCATTATTATCATCAGATGAAGGAATATTCTATCAAGTATGTGAGCCTTACTTAAATGAGAAACCAAATATTTATCTAAAGAAAATATTCCATGGTGCTTATTATAAATATGATGGAACTACTGAAACTGCAAGAAAAATAGCTGCAGCAAGAGCAATAGAAGCTAAATATGAAACTGATGACTATAATGATCCTAAATTTGAAAAAAATCCTGAAAAAATAGTAGAAGAAGAGATTAAGTACAATTGGCATAGTTCAGAGAGTGATAGTGACAAATTAACGGTTACTAAAGAAGATGCAACTGAATATGTTAGTGCAAAGCAAGCACAATTACAAGTAACAGAGAAATCAGATGCATTAATTAAAGCTGATGAAGAAGAAGAAAAAGGAAATCCTGATGAAGCAGAAGCAAAAGTTCAAGATGTACTTGATGTAATGGAAGAAGAAGGAGGAGAATTAGAACTAGAAGAATTGGGCGAAGAGAGTCCAATGTGTAAAAAACTAGTTGATTTCAAATCAGATAAATCTAATACTTTAGAAGCATTTTCTATTTTAGAGAATGTAAATTCAGAAGCAGCAGATGTAAACTATAGACTTCTTAAAAAATTAATGGTAGAGATGGACTATTTCACAGAAGATGAAATGAATAGCCATGAAAAAAATATTCTACTATGGATTACAAATGTAGAAGGAACCAAAGGTGCAGATGTTGCAGCAACTATAAATAGAAATCTTGGACAAACAGATAATGGAAAAAATAAGACAATAAGTGATACAGGAAGAGATTCAAATGAGTATGGAGTTGTAATTAGCAATTTTATGGAAAATACTCAAATAGTTGCACCAGGAGATGCAAAAGTAAAGAGTATCGGAAGTGATGATCACGGAGATTTCCTAGAAATAGAGTTTACAACACTTACTGATGATAAAGTATATCCACTTCAAGGTACTATGATGTTACTACATCAAGATGATGAAAGAGATCCTTTCTACAATCGAGAAACTCCTTATGATAGAGCACCTTTATATAGTGCAGCAGAAGTAATGAGAAGATATAGATTTAAAGATACTTTCCAAGTTTTTGAAGATGATGATGTAGTTGGAATAACAATGAAGATTTCAGGACTTCACGATATTAAATTTTCTGTAGGAGATACTATCTTAAGAGGTGAAGAGATAGCGGGAAATCCTAAACCCGCAACAGAAGGAGAAGAAGATTCTGGAGATAAAATCTATGTTTCTATGAAAAAGGCTGATAAAACAAAAGTAGAAAACGTAGAAGATTATATTGATCCTATTTATACATATGAGGATGAAAAGGATATGGCTGAAGAGTTATGGTATTTAGATCATCCTGAGTATGGAAATAGATATAATGCAAATGGAAATTTAAATATTGACTATGTAGAATGGGCACTACAACAAGCTGAAAACTCTTTAGTAGGATATTGTCAAACTCATAGATATTACAATGAGAATTCTAATGGTTGTTTAGATGTTGACTGTTCAGCATTTGTATACTATGCATTATTAAATAATAATTATGATGTTAGAAAATATAGCCCATCAGCATTTACCACAGGAGGAGGAGAGAGGGAGACCCTAACTTCTTTAGGATTTACTGAAATGGATTTCCCTGGACCAAATAATTGTCAAAAAGGTGATATTCTGTGGAGAGATGGCCATACAGAAATATATTCTGGAGATGGTAAGAGTGTAGGAGCACATGGTGCAGATAACCTACCTGGAGGACATCCTTCAGGATCAACTGGTAAACTTGCTACAAATGGAGACCAAACTGGTGGAGAAGTTAGTGAAGTAACTTGTAGTTCAAATTGGACAAAAATATTTAGACCACCTTTATCTGTTGGAGCTCCTGTTGGTTTAGCAAATGCAGCTGGTTATCAACCAAATTGGAATAATGATGCTGCTTGGCAATCTCCATCTAATCCTTTAGCAGCAGGATTTATGGGACAATGTACTTACTTTGCGTGGGGTTGTTCATATGAATTATATGGATTTGCATGCTGGGATGGATGTGGAAATGGTATAGATGTTGCAAATAGTGTTGTAAGATGTAATCCAGATAAATTTAAATTATCAAGTACACCAGTACCAGGAGCAATATTCAGTATGCCTTCTAGCAGTGTATATGGACATACTGGAGTTGTATTAGAAGTAAATCCTGATGGAAGTTGCGTAATATTTGATGGAAACTATGATGGAGTAACAAATTCAAGCTTTGAAGCAACTAAACATGATTGTGGTACTAGAACAATTCGTTTCCCTGCAGGATCATACTTTGCTTGCCCAGTAGAACCAAAAAAATAATATAAATGTATAGAGCGTAAAGCTCTATACATTTAATTAAATAATTAAAAGGAAGAAATATGAAAGATAAGAAAACTTTACTTTTAATAATAGTAGGAATACTTTTATTGTTAATAATAATAACGATAATATTAACCAATACATTAAAAAACAAAAGTCAAAGCAATTTTGATAATATCTCAGCCAATAGTGATGAAGAAAGAAATATAATAGATGCAAGTGCAGCTGAATATTATAATGTCATAGAAGCGAATATTGTAAATAATCCAAATTTTGAATCTAAGGGTATAACTGAAGAAGATAGTAAAAAAGTTTATACATTAAACCTAAGTACTTTATTTATGAATGCCATGGATTGTGTTGACTTATTTAATTCTAGATTAGGTAGCATATATGATGAAGAACATAATATTAACCAAGATGGAAATATGTCTGATATAGATTTTAAGAAAGCAACATATAATTGTTTAGATCCAATTTATATAAGTAATAGTAATATTAGTGAAGAAAATATAAATCAGTTGGCTGGTCATTATGTTTTTGTTCCTACTAGCGGATTTAGATGCCTACAAATAAACCAAATAGTTGTACTTTTTGGAAATAGAATAGATACAGATAATAAAACACAAGAAGAGTATGGCTATATTGTCCAATTGAATGAATCTGATAAAGTGTTTTCTATTATTCCATATGACTTTATGAAAAGTGCAGGAATTACTTCTATGCAAGAAGGAAATAAAATAAATCTAAATGATAGTAAAAAAGTTGAGGCAAAAGAAAACAACTACTATTCTCCTTCAAGACTTGAAGCAAGAAGAGTGGCAACTGAATATTTAAAAATGTTTAAAGTGGCAAGTATAAATAATCCAGATTTGGCATATTCAAAACTTACATCTGAGAACAAGAGCAAATATGGCTCAGCTGAAAAATTTAAACAATATATGAACAGTAATTATGATAAATTAAATGCAATAAATGTATCTACAGCAACAGAAAACAAAGATGGTGATTACTATACATATACCTGTTATGACTATAATGGAAATACATTCTATATTAAGGTATACTCGAAAAATGCATTTGAATACGCAATAGAGTTATCCAACATAGCCTTCTAAAGAAAATACTTCAAAAAACAATACTATAATTAGGAGGAGGTGGATAGAGTGGATGATGAAGAATTAGATGCAAATGAAAACGAAGATAACTTAGAAGAAACAGAAGAATCAACAGAAGAACAGCAACTAGGACCTAATCCAGAAAAGGCTAAAGACGAAGTCAAGAAAAACATAGATAGAGCTAAAAAGACAAAAGAGGCAATGCAAAAGGCTCAAAAAGCAAAGAAAACTGCCGAGACAGCTAAGAAAGTTAAGGCAGCAGCAAAGTTTGCGTCAGGAGCGAAGAAATTCGCTCTTTTAGCCAACCCTTATTTCTGGATTGCGTTATTAATTATTTTAGCAATTATTGTTCTAATTGGAATAATAATGTCATTCACTATAATGCC
>DGSM01000104.1:3854-18450 GCA_002393975.1 Clostridiales bacterium UBA4362 | reverse complement strand
CCGCCTATCATCTCTTCTATTTCACTCATGTTGTTAGAAAATCCTATTCTATCAACTGCTTCTTCATTAGTAATCTCTCTACCAAATTTTATAACGCTAATTCTATTTTCTGGATTAGCTTCTAATATTTTTCCAGCAAATAATGCAGCATCTTCTCTTATTATTTGTGCTCTTGTTTTATCTGTAGAATCAGGAGCTGCCATATATACACTAGTAGAATCATCTAATATTAATACAACATCACATACTTTTTCATAATCAGTTCCTTGAGTTGTTAAAGTTACTTCTGCAATTGCTGTATCATAATATGTCTCATATTCAGAAACATTTTTAGAAATTTCAACATCTTCCATTTGTGCTGTTTCTTCACTAGATAAGAATTCTGATGAATGATAATTATAATTATTTACAACTTTATAAATTTTAAAGCTTGTTGCATTTTCCTCAGTGCTTTTAGCAAAATATGAACGGCCATCCACTGTTGTATAACTTAAATAATTATCTGCCGCTTCACAATTGTCTTCTGAAATAAAGAATTCATTATTATCTGCTGCTTCAAAAGTGAATCCATTACCATCCGCAACATAAATCATTCCAGTTAAGCCGCCTGTTGAAGAAGGACCAGATCCATCACAAATCATTATATTTTTTCTTCCTGAATATACTTCTTCGCAGCTAGATATTGCTGGATGATCACCACTTTCCATTACGCTTAATTTACTCTTGGTGAATTCCCACAATATATTAGTATCTCCATTTGGAGTAAGTACTCCATTATCAATAGAAACCTCAACTACATTGCTTCTTCCTTGCATATTGTTTCCACCATTGCTACCACAAGATGCCCATGCATAATTATTTCCATTACCATCTTCATATACAATTATGTATTGGTATAAATTATTACTATTAATTTCACTAACGCTGGTTACTTGTTTAACTTTATAGCTTTCGCCTGCTGCGTTTGATTTATATGCAAGTATTATAGATCCAACTAACGAAATAATAACCAATAAACAAATTATTCTTCTTCTAAAATTAGTTTTTTCTTCCATATAAAAACACTTCTCCTTATTTCAAATACTATAACATAATTATACACATAATACATGTTAATTCGTTTCAGCAGCATGTCATTATTGTATCTTTTTGGAAACATTCTTCGCTTTTTTTAGAAACATTAATATTGCTTCACTTTTTTCATTCTTATAGGATCTGGCTAAAAATAAAAGCCCACCTATCTATTTGGTAGACTTCTAATCTTGTACAATTATTCTTCAATTCCATATTTATATGGCAAATCATCAAATGTCACATGACTAATCTTTAATAATTCTTTATTATCATCAAACTCTAACTTAAATACTTCAGGAGCATTTATCTTATTTCTAAAAAACTCTTTTCCTTTAAAAGTAAACTTTATATTATCCTCCGCTTCTATATATTCAAATTTACACCATTTCATTATAAAGAAAGTTATTGCATATCCATGTGAGAAAACAGCAATTCTTTTGCCTTTATTTGCATCTATGGCATCATTTAGAGCTTCTAAAAATCTTTCTCTTACTTCTTTTTGACTTTCTCCTCCAACAGTTTTATAGTTTTCATTCCAATATTGTTGTAACCACCAATCTTTTACTACATCATCATTTGGAATTCCTACTCTTCTTTCATCAAATCTCTCATCAATATTAACATTTAGCTTTTGCTTTTCTATCGTATATTTAGCTGTTTGAAGAGTTCTTACACAATTGCTAACATATATTGCATCTAAGTTTTGAAGTTCTTCTTCATTGCTTAATATTTCTGCTCTTCTTTCCCCTTCAACACTTAAAACAATCTTTTCATTTCTAACAGTTTTATCTTGAGCAGTATTATAAGACTCTATTAAATGTGGATTAAATCTAATAGAATGTCTAATTAAATAAACGGTAGTTGGCATATTATTTGTTCCCTTCAAGCATAATTTGTTAATGTTTTATAATTAATTAAGTATTTAATTAATTATTTTTTATCAATATCTTCACTTGTTCTTTCGCTAATAATTTCTTTTCTCATTCGTTTATATTGTTCCATAAACTCTCCATCTTGAGTTCTACCTTTTATAAATGGAACTAACTTATGTACTCGCATCATTGTTTTTGGATCTAGACTAGTTTTCATTGCAAGAGCAGTATTAAATCTATACATAACTGGTCCATTTACTGTCTCTCCTGGAAAATAGTTATCTTTGCAAAATCTATATAATGTCTCGCTAATCTTTTTCCATAATTCCTCTTTATCTTTAATGCCTGGGAAATACTTTTGCAAAGTCTCTACAATCGATTCTTTATCTATCTCCTTATTATCCAATTTTAGTTTATATAATTCTAAAAGCATTAATACGCTATTATTTGGATCTTTTTTATATTGTCTTTTAAGTCTAGTAACAAGTAGTGGATTCTCACCATTTTTTAATAAACCTTTATTATTCATGAATCTAATAAAAGCATTTTCATAATATATAGATTCAAACTCATTAAACATAGTATGATCTACTCTTCCATCATTTAGATCTCCTTTAATTTTTGTCCAATGATGCATAAATTCGTGAATTAGTCCATTAGCGGTTTCTAATGTTCCATCGAATGCATAATTAATAATCCCTTTATCATAATTTGATTTATTATTTTTTCCATCTGGAAAAAGAAATCTAATTCTTCCTTGCTCCATCATATTTCTTAGCTCTTTTGCCATCTCTCCTGAAGGATCAATTTGATTTAAGAATTCTTCTGTAAGCTCAAATACCTTATCTATTCCTATTGGAGTTTTATCACTTTCGACTCCTAATAAACTTTTCCCTTGTTGCCTCTCATAGTTCATCAAGGCCATAAATTCATCATAATTTTGAGTAATATAAGAATTATTCCCCAATAATTCATCCATTCCATCAATGTAATTAGCTATTATTGTCTCTTTATCATAGTCCTCTTTGCATAATTGTAGTGCTATTGAATAAAACTTCTGGTCTCCCATTTTAGCTCTTGCATTTTCAAATCTTTTATAGAATTCTTCAAATTCTTTTAGATATGCTAAAAGAAAAGCCTTATCCTTTTCGAATTTCAGCTTTTCTTCTTGACTTAATTGTTCTAAGTTTGGATATATAATTCTTAAATACTCATCTATGGATTTACTCATTTTTATCTCCTAATGTGCAATAATTGTGGTAAAAATAAAATGTAAAATTATATCTACAAAAAATAATGTTGTTCCAGAAATAGCAATTGCACTTAAAACTTTTTCACTAACCTTTTCTTTTAATTTAAATAATAAAGGTATAACTAAATAAATAAATATAAAACTACAAATACCAAAAAGTGCAATAGATCTAGCACAAATATATCCATTTACATTACCCCAGTTCCAAATCTCAACATTATAATCCCATAGTCTTACATTACATACTTTATCAAAGAATAACGCTGTTAAAAATTCTACTACTCCAGAAATTAAGCTATTAACCAATAGTACTAATAATGGATGTTTTTTTAATCTATATGTTAAAAGCACTATTATAATTGCACCAAAAAAGTACACAGGAATAATTGGACCATAAGTAGAGCCTCTTTTTACCCAATATCCTAAATCAATTCTATAGAAAAAAGTTTCATAGATAAATCCTAAAAAGCCACTAATTAAGCCTACTAAAAGTACAATTGATATTGTAGTTTTTAAATTATAATTCTTTTCTTTGAATATCAAAAATTTTTCTTTCACGTAAAGTTTACCTTCCTATCTCCAATTTGAATCATCAAATTTTATTATATTTTCCACTTTTGGGAATGCAAATTTATATTTATCGCTATTGCTTTCAAATAGAATATATAAGCTTCTATCTTTATAAAACATACCTTCAGCCATTGGTGGTATTTTGATAGTCTTTCTTAAATTTGTTTTTCCAAATTCATAATATGGAATATCTTTTTCGTTAAATCTATATTTAGAAGGTCTTACATTTAAAGGATTTGTATAAACTTGCAATTTAGAATTAATTAAATATGTGAATGATTCAGTAAAGATAAACTCATTTTCTTTAGTGATTTCCATTCCTTGAACCATTTTAGGAAGAGACATTATATATTTAGGTTCATTAAAATTCATCTCATCTTTTACATCATAAGCCATAAGTAGTGGATTATCATCTGGTACATCATAAAAATGTTTTAAATAGAAGTCCCCTATCCACAAAGTAGTATTTTTATATTTGCAAAAGTCTCCTCTAACAGGAAGCTTTGTTGTCTTTACACTCTTAATACTGTTATCAGTCGTTGTATAGATATCTTCTAACTTATATTCACTAATTTCATAGTCGTTAGTTATCCACACTTTATCTTCATTTGTGGTAATTCCCCCAACATGATTTGTGTTAGGAGAATCATCTTCTTTCATTAATTTCAAGCTTTTTAAAAGCTTGCCACTCTCAAAATCTGTTACATATAGCATACTTGCTTCATTATTTGCATTATATGAAGTTTGCAAAACTATATTATATTTTGTTGAATATTCAAGACCTTGAGGAACATATCCATTAGTATTTCCTTGTATAGGATGACTTGAATTATATTTTTCCTCATTCATTTTGTAATTAATAAAAATTCTTGCATATATAAATATAACTGCAAGAATAATAAGCAAAATAATTATTAATATAACTTTCAAAATTTTTTTAAAGCCTTCCATAACTTTGCTCCTTAAAAATACGTTTTCGCACCATTTTCTATACGAAAAATATTCTTATATACTTTAAGTTTTATAGTCCCATTAATTGCATATGGCTGCTTAATATCTCCTGTTTGATACAAGATAAATCTTGGACCCTCATCAGTATCTATTTTTATTTTTACTATTTGAGCAGGATTTCCATTTATAAGCATGTTATCACTCATATAGCCATATACTATACCTTCTATTTCTTTTCCATTTATCTTTACTAATAAATACTTAGCAACATTATAAAGAGTTATTAGTAAAGCTATTATTCCAATCAGTCCAAAAGCAAAAAACATTAGTGAAACCTCTGAAGCGTCCTCTTCTGACAATAAAAATGGAAATACAAAGCCAAAAAAGCCAAAAGAAACAGCAAAGATCAATGGAAAGACCGTATTAAAGAAACCTAAATTGGCTTCTTTGCATTCAATTACTGGATATTCCATATTGGCTGTTGCAGTTTTTATTCCTGTAGCAGTATTACAATATGGACAAATTTCAGTAGTAATTGGTGCACCGCAATTAGGGCAATTTGTTTTTTCAATTACTTCCATGATTTAATCCTTATTCTTTAGTAAAATTAAACTCTATCAAATTCGTCCTTATATGCTCCACATTTTGGGCATCTCCAGCTATTTGGTAGATCCTCAAATGGTTTTCCTCCATTGTCTGCTGGATCATAAACATATCCACAAGGGCATTCATAACAATCGTCCATTTTTTTATCCTCCTTAAAAAGATTAATGAGATTATATCAACTTTATTATAATTTTACAATATACAAAAAATACTCATCAAGTATTATTCTTGATGAGTATTTTGTATTTTTTCCATTAGTTTCCTAATGGCAATTTCTCTATGATTATGTACTCTTCCAAACTCTTCTTCATCCATTTCCCCTATTGGCTTATTGAACCCTTCAGGAATAAATACTGGATTATATGTAAGTCTGTCTATTAAATTGTAATGATCTGCTATATGACCTATGCATTCTCCTCTTGTTTGAATTACTTTTCCATCTTTAAAAATAGCTGTAATAACAGATACAAACATAGCTTTTCTATCTTTATCTTCTTTATAGTCTTTCATCTTTTCTAGTAGAAAATCTAGTTTCTCGTTATTAGTAGTATTTTCTCCAGCCCATCTATCTGAAAACACACCAGGCATTCCATTCAACTTATCAACACATAGTCCAGAATCATCACTTAAAACAAAATCATATTCTACATTGTTTTTATCGCAATATTGCTTTAAGCTACTTGCCTTTATTTTAGAGTTTTCTTCAAAAGTCATTCCTGTTTCTTCAACGTTTTCATTAAAGCCAACATCTTTTTCTGATTCTATTTCCAGATCCATATTGCATAATTTAATTATTTCTTTAAGTTGATTTACTTTTCCATTATTCTTTGTTGCAAATATTGCTTTCATCTTTCTCCTTTTTTAACCATTTAAGTAGTTCTTCAAATTCTTCAAAATGATTTAAGAAAAACATATTTTTATTTTTTAAATCTATTATTTCTTCGGCACTTAGCCAAAGCACTGAATCCACTTCTTCTTTTTGTAATTTCAAATTATTAATGTCTATATCATCCATCCTAATATAGTAGTCATCCCAAAATACTCTTTCAGAATCTTCTCTTCCTCCAAAGTACCATTCAAGTTTTTCATTATCTAAGTCTATTCCTAGTTCTTCTTTTACTTCAGAAATGATTCCTTGTCTACTTGTTTCTCCCTCTTTTGGATGTCCTCCAGTAGTAGCAAATAGTCCATTCTTTTCTTTACTACGTTTTTGTATTAAAAACTTTCCATCGCTATTTTGGATAAATACTAACACAACTTGAATGTAAGTTCCTTCTGGTGGCTCTTCACCTTTGTTAATTGTCTTTCCAATTAGTTTTCTATCTTTGTCATATAAATCTCGTTTTTCCATAATCACCACCATTTAAATTAACTAAAAATATATAAAATATTTTATACAAAACTCGAATGAATTTCAATAATGATATTTCTTTTGACTAAAGCCTTTTTCCGTGCTATAATGGCAAAAGTAATTTTTATTACTACATGGGCAACTCGATGTGTATTGCTTTTTCATGAGGAGGTGACTCTGATGGAAACTAAGAATGACATGTCTGTCTCTGAAGTGATTGAAACTCTTGAACACATGCGTATCGCAGAAGAACATAACCGTCTTTACAAAAGATGTGATGCTCTCGATTACGCCATCAATGCCATTAAGGAATGGGAGCGTTACAAGAGAGATTGCATGGATGACGGCAAATAGTTGTCCAGAAGAGCCCCCTGCAACAGCAGGAGGCTCTTTTTCGTTAAAGCACTAAAGTCATTACTTCAAAAATTATTTTAAGTAAAAGAATACCAAAATTCAAAAATTATTTGAACGAAAAAGAATAATAAACCCAATATAGCAATAATAAGAAGAATCACTTTTACTATTTTATTTATTTTTTTAGAAATTGCTATTATTGTTCCTATTATAAAAAAAATAATATAAATCACTATAGAAATTACAAAAGCTTGCTTGTGTTCCAATCCAGTAAGCTTGCCCACAAACCCCTGTGGTGACCCATATAGTGCTTGCACATCCAATGAACCAGCGCTAGGAACAGATACTCCACTGACTTTATTTTGAAGCAATACTATTATACCTATTAATGCAGCTATTACTTTATTTATTATTTTCTTCATTTTCTCACCTAATTTATAATTATATTAAAACACAAATATTGTTAATATCATTAATACAACTATCAGTACAGAAATAATGCTTATAGAAATAATCTTTACATTTTTCTTTATACCTTTGTTTAGTGCTATTGTTATACCTAAAACAAATAGAACAACAGATACTAATATTGAAAGTATTTGACCTGGTCCTAATCCTGTAGCTGTCTTGATTGGATCTGGAGCTGGCCCATATATATCAGTTTGGTTTGGATCAAATATGTTTTGTGATCCACCTGGATTAAGTACATTTTGAGCAGGTCCTGGGTCTGGTGCTGGTCCATAAATATCCGTTTGTCCTGGGTCAAATATTGTATTACTTGGTTTAGGATCAGGTGCTGGTCCATATACAGCAATTGCTTTATCAGCTGCAAATATTTTAGCTTGAGCTCCTAAAACAAACGTACTTAATGCATATGAAATTTTCTTAAATATCTTTTTCATGTTTATTTCCCCCCTTGCTTTAAAAAACAAACATTGTTAACAACATTAATACAACAATTGCTATTGAAATAATTGTAAGTAAAATAGCCTTAATATTACGTTTAATCCCTTTATTCAAAACTATTACTAATCCAATAACAAATAGTAAAATAGCAATTATTATTGAAAGTATCTGTGCATGTCCTAAACCTGATGTGTTATTTATATTATTATTTGGTCTATTTACAATTGGTGAAGGTGCGCCATATTTAGTTTGTGGATTAACAACTGTGTTAGTATCTTCAAATAGACTTGGGTCAAAAGGTATTGTATCATTGTTAGCTGGAGTTGGTGGTCCATATAGAGTAGACGGCATCTCTCTACCAAATACTTTTGATTGAATCCCAATAATAAATGAACTCATTAAAAAAGAAATTTTCATAAATATCTTTTTCATATTTATTCTCCTCTTTAGAAAACTAATCATTATAGTTATACAAAAACAAATTTGTTTAATAAAACTAATACTATTATTGCTACTGCTATTATTGATAAAACTATTATTTTTGCTTTTTTCTTCTTTTTCCTATTTAATAAAGTATTTAATAGAACGATTAATCCTATTATAAAGAGTATTATAATACCCAAAAATGAAAACCCTCTTTGAATCGAATATGGTGGAACACCATATAGTGCTTGTGGGGTTAATGATCCCTCACTAGGTACAGTCACGCTTAAATATTTCAAATTTATTTTTTTCCTTCCCCATTTAATAAATGATTTATGCATAGTTTAGGTTCATTTTTATCAAAATCCCAAGTATGAAGAGAATCTCCTCTACAATATTTCCAGTCTTCACAGGTTGCACATTTACCTGTTTTAAATCTATCTAAATCTCTAATCCATTTAAATTTATTAAACCATACATCAGCAAAATTATCAACTTTTACATTGCCTTGGATTAATTCTTTTCTTCTCTCAACATTTGGGCAAACAAAAATATCTCCATTATATAAAACACTTGCTGTTGTGAATCCTGAAAAGCAGAAAAAACCATAGTTTCTTATTGAGTATTCTCTATCCATTCCTAAATAATGAGCACATCCATAAGTAATTTCAAATTTAGACTTCTTATTTTTCATGTAATCAAATAAGTACTTATAATCATCTTTATCTAGAGCTAAATTACTATTATCTATTGCTCTTCCAATAGGATCCATATTTACAATTCTCCATGAATCCACTTCCAAATCTTCCATTAAATCATATAAACCATCTAGTTCATTAATGTTTAATTTGTTTACAACAGTGGTAATTTGAAAAGCTCTTAAGAATTTATCTGCTTGAAGTTTCTTGATGTTTTGAATCGTTTTATCAAAACCACCTTTTACTCCTCTAAACTTATCATGAGTTTCTTGAAGTCCATCAATACTAATAGACATAGTAGCTAAATGAGTATCCTTCATTTTTTGAATTACTTCATCATTCATTGCCAATCCATTAGTAGTAATTCCCCATCTAAAACCTAGTCCATTACAAGCATAGTCCATTACTTCAAACAAGTCTTTTCTAAGTAATGGCTCTCCTCCTGTTACATTGATTAATATATTATTAGGATTTATTTTTTCAGATACATCTTTAAAAACTTTCTTAATTTCATCTGTTGTTAATTCATCTTTTAATGTATCTTTTTCACCAGCTCTACTTCCACAATGTTTACACTTTTCATTGCATCTTAATGTTGTTTCCCAAAATAGATTTCTTAAATCAGGTTCTTTTGAAAGTCTTTCTTTTTCATTATATAGAACTTCTGATTTGCCATAATTCATTATTTTTTTAAACATAATTCAGTCCTTAAAACACAAAAATTTTTAATAAAACTAGTCCTGTTATTATTAAAACAATTAATATTGTCAATATAATCAATTTCACTTTTATACTAATCTTATTAATAAAAAATGCCAATAATCCAATAAAGCAAATAACAATAGCTGCCATAAATGTTAATTTTGCAGCAATTATTCCATAATTAGGTTCTGGTGGTCCATATACAGCTTGAACCGGTGGAATTTCAGTATCCATTCCCACGAACTCAATTGCTCGATTAACAATACTAGTATTTTCTTCTTTTTTAAGATTCATTAATGTACCTCCATTTTTTATAGCACAAAAATCTTAAGTAATACAAAACCTGCCAAAGCTAATACAATTAATAGTCCTAAAACTACACGTTTAATTGTATCCCCTATTTTTTTACTAAAATAAACAGCTATTCCAATAAAAAACAACACCATTGCTACTGCTATTGCAGCAGTTACTGCATTTTTTGCATTTCCTAGTATCGGAATAGCATCTGTTCCTGCTTTTAAATAATTCATATTATCTCCAATTATTATATAAATTAAACTAATTTAGTTATATTTAAACACACAATGCTTCAAAGTGTCAATAAATCATTCTTTTTGTAACTAAAAATATAAAAATGGTGCCCGGTTGTTACCAGGCACCATTCTTTTTCTTCTTAGGGTATTATTACAGCCATACCCACATAGCTGTTTTCATACAGTTCCTTCGCAAACTCTGTCGGGCAATTAACACAACCATGAGAACCATCATAGGTATAGATATTGCCGCCGAAACGACTTCTCCAATTAGCACTATGAAATCCACAGCCACCATAAAAAGGCATCCAATACTTAACAGGGATATCTTTATAGCCATCCCCACTCAGTTTAGCATCATCCGCCTTTCCTTGAATCGAAAAGAATCCTCTAGGCGTATCTCTTGAATTAAGCATTCCAGTAACAACATTGTTACATGTCACTAATTTTCCATCCTTGTACAAATAAACCATTTGTTCATCAATATTCACAAGGATGAAATCAGCACTGGATAAGTTCATAACATAACTGCTTAAGACACTTCCTTCTAAATCGTTATATCTTACGATAGTTCGATCAGAATGATAAGGATCTTCTCCAACTACAGTAACTTTTGTTCCACGATTTAAAAGAGCTATCCACTCATATGTCTCAGGTTCCCTGAGATTGAGTGAACCTGTAAGATATGCTTCTGACGAATTCGTCAAATCAGCCTCTTGGCTAAGTCTTTCTACACATCTTACGATGATTGAGCCTTCTTGCCCATTCCATTCAACCCATACACGTTCAAAATCTCTAGGATCTTGATAAAGCACCTTAAAGAACTCGCCCTTGGGAAGATTGCAAATGCGATTACCATTCTCATCTCTAAAAGCTAAAGTCTCTGTGCTCCGTCCAATGTACGGATAGTTTCCTTCATCTGCCGCATGCGCTGTAATGATGGTCATAGAAAGCATGGTCGCTACCAAAAGGATTAATGCAAAAAACTTTTTCATTTTTTACTCCCCCATTCTTCTCACAAACCACTAACCTACCGACTACACAACTATATGTAAAATAGTGTTTTAGCAACACTATGAATCGAAAAAAGAAACTAAAAACTCATAAACCTTATTATATCACTTTTATACTTTTTTTACAATAAAAACACTCATCAAACCGAAGTCCGATGAGTGCTTTTTCTGCCCATTAACTGGCCAGGTTGGTGGTTATCCCTCTTGCCCAAGCTCAAGCTCGAGCATCTGTTTCAACAAATAGAGCATCTCCACATTCATTTTTCCAGTATCGATGTCTCCATAGTTCATACCAGGGAAAAGTTCGCTTGCAAGCTGGATTGCTTTTTTAACGTTATCTCTTCCACAGGCCCGAGGGTTGCCATTGTTGTCGAGCACCATATTCAGTTGATTAAGTACTCTCTGTTTCATACCATTGCCTCCTTTAGGCTTTATTTTTGAAACAATTAGATTTTACCACGAACATAGCATGTTGTCCATTATTTTTTATAATCTTTTCTTCTCTTTTCAATGGTTTCACGACTTTTATTTTTAATAATTTCGATATTTTCTTTACTCTTTTTCTTTATATTCTCAATTCGCTCTTCATTTTCTTCTGCTGCTTTATCAATTCTCTCTTTAGCTTCATATATTGCTATCTTTATCTTTTCTTTAATGATTTCGAAATCAGGGAATGCATTTAAAAGTCTTCTAGCACCAAACACATTTTTTAATTCTTTTCTTACCTTTTCCTTAATTTCTTGCGTATTATCTCTAGGACTTTTAGAAATAATCTTTATAGCTGTATGAGTAACTTTTTTAATTATTGAAGCAGATAATAAAATATCTATTATGAATAATATTAAAAATAATAATGCTATAACCTTCAATATTTCTATATTAATATGTTCAAAAGCAATTTTTAGAAGTGGATCTATCACATAAACTATAAATAGGCCTAATATTCCAAAAGGAATTAATGTTCTTATACAAATGCGCCCATTTAAGTTTAATTTATCATTTGAATAATCCCACCATCTAGCTTTAAATATTTTTTCCATAATCCAACTAGTGAAGTATTCCCATATTGCACATAAAACTATAGACATTACAAAAACTACTGGTACAGATGAATAATATCTAGTTAAGAGAATAGTAATAAAAACTCCTCCAAAACCATATACTGGGCAAATTGGTCCCAATAAAAATCCTCTATTAGAGAATTTTCGTTCTCTAATAGAGCAATTTATAGTTTCTATTATCCATCCACCAAAGCTATAGCATATAAATAGTAAAAAGTATTTAGTTATTTGAATAATAATCTCATTCATTTTTCATACGATTATAACTATTTTAAGAAATTATTTAAAGAAATTCTTTAAAATATTATTAATTACCTTTCTTTGAACTTGACTTACTGCATTTCCGACCATTCTATTTCCTAGCTTCTTAATTTGGTCGTTTTTCTTAGCAGCTTCTTTTTCTTTTTGAGCTTCTTCTTTTAATCTTGCTTTTTCTTCAGCTGCCTCTTGCTTTGCTTTTTCTTTAGCCTCTTGAGCTTCTTGTGCAGCTTTTTCTTCAGCTTCTAATTTTTCTCTTAATAGTTTATCTAATTCTTCAAAAGCACTATCTCTTTCTAATGCTTCATCATATTTTCCTACTATAAGAGAATTATTTATTACCTTATTTCGTGTTATATCGTCTATTACACCCATTTTACTTTGTGGAGGTAATATAGTTGCCTTCTCTACTATTTCAGGCTCTCCTTTTTCATTTTGGAAAGAAATTAGAGCTTCTCCTGTTCCAAGGCCTTCAATTGCTTCTTTTGTATCAAATTTAGGGTTGCTTCTAAATGAATCTGCTGCAGCTCTTATATTCTTTTGCTCACTTGGAGTATATGCTCTTAATGTATGTTGAACTCTATTTCCTAATTGTGAAAGTATATCATCAGGAATATCTGTAATAGCTTGACTAATAAAATATAAGCCTATTCCCCTACTTCTTATTAATTTTACTACTTGAATAATAGTCTTTAATCTATAAGCAGGCATATCTTTAAATAATAAATGAGCTTCATCAAAGAAGAAAACCATCTTTGGCTTTTCAAGATCACCTACTTCAGGCATAGTGTTAAATAATTTATATAATAACCATAATAAGAATGAAGCATATAAATCTGGACTTTTAAACAATTCTACGCTATGTAGAATATTAATTACTCCTTTGCCTTCATCTTGTGTTAAGAAGTCATGTATATCTAGTTCTGGTAGGCCAAAGAATTGGTCTGCACCTTGATTTTCTAATGTTAATAAAGATCTTTGAATAACTCCTATACTCTGAGGTGTTATATTTCCATATGTAGTAGTATATTCTTCACGATTATTTGCTACATATTGTAACATCAATCTTAAATCTTTAAGATCATCTAATTTCATTTCCATGTCTTTAGCAATTCTAAAAACTATAGCAAGATTTCCTTCTTGAGTTTCATTTAGTCCTAGCATCATTGATAATACTTCTGGACCAACTGAGTCGACAGTTGCTCTAATAGGATGTCCTCCTATTCCAAACAAATCCCAAAATCTAACTGGAAACTTCTTATATTCAAAATTATCTATACCAAGTTTTTCTAATCTAGAGTTTAGAGCTTCTGACTCTTCTCCTTCTACAGCTGTTCCTGCTAGATCTCCTTTAACATCGGCTAAAAATACTGGTACTCCACTATCAGAAAAACTTTCAGCCATAACCTTTAAAGTAATTGTTTTTCCACTTCCAGAAGCACCGCTTATAACACCATGACGATTTGCTTTATCTAGAAGTAAATTTAGTTCTTTTCCTTCTTCAGTCTTACCAACTAATATCTTTCCATTTGAATACATAAGGCTTCTCCTCTTCCTTTTATTTTCAAATTAATATTAGCATTTTTTTGTTATAAAGTAAATAGAAAACGCCACCAGATTGAGCATCTGGTGGCATTCTCTTTACTGGATATAGATTACTAATTCCTTGCGTCCACTTTGGAGTATCATGACTCCGCCGAATTCGGATACGTTGTAGCGCATTTCGATATCTGCAGCTATCCGATCCAATTCAAAGTCGGACAAGTATTCATCCAGTGCCAGTTTCGACATGGACAGCACATCTTCGTCCCGGAGTTTTTTCCTGATTTTATTAGTTGTTTCTATAACAACATCGACTCCATGGGCAGAATACGTGGTCTCATGCACTTGCTTCTCTCGGGCGATGGTTCTCTTGAATTTACTCAAAATAGACACTGTTTTCACCTCTTTTCAAAAAGTCTTGACTGACTTC